>JAJRWG010000163.1 GCA_024276895.1 Bacteroidota bacterium | reverse complement strand
GTTCTTTAAAGACAATTGCCCGAGTGGTGGAATTGGTAGACACGTTGGACTTAAAATCCAATGGGCATTGCGCCCGTGCGGGTTCAAGTCCCGCCTCGGGTACCACAAACCCCTGTTAGCCGTTTGGTTTTCAGGGGTTTTTATTTACTTCACAGGCTGAGTATAGATTTTTTTGATTACTTTTATCAAAGGAAAATCCAAAGAACAAGTCGATGACTTTTAACCGCATTCATCCTATTACACTCAACCTCACCCACAAATGCAATCTGAATTGTGTACTTTGCAATCAATTTATTACCAAAAGTGATTTCAAGTATTTAGAAAAAGATCAGCTGCAATCTATTTCAAAGGCTTTAGAAAAAATCAATTTTAACAGTATAGGATTGTCAGGAGGCGAGCCACTGTTGCATCCGGAAATAAGCTGGATTATACAACACCTAAAAAGTCACTTTCCTGAAAAGGAATTAACAGTCATTACAAATGGCTTGTTACTGAACAGGCTCAGTACGAATGACTTCCATTCTCTTGACAGAATCACAATAAGCTGGTACAAAGGTGTTAATGATGATATTGTGGAGTTTTATTTGGGTCATCCAAATGTTATTGTCATAAACCGGAATTATTTTTACGACCCTGGTTTAAACTCCCCTAACAATGTAAACTTTTCAAAATTTCTCTCTTTAATCTGTCCGATGAAACGATTATTTTTGGTTGGTGATAAAGCTTATTCCTGCTGCATGGCAAATGCGATCGAGAGAGTACACAAAGTCAAGGATCTAAATGTATCGGTTAATGAACCGGATTGGCTCAAAAGGTTTCACAGGATCCCGACTTACAAAGCATGTGTTTCTTGTCGTTTTGCAGAGTTGAGCAGAGCTAATACATCATTAATTTTCAAATGTATTTTTCAAACGAGTAAAATCATTTTGGAATCTTTTATCCCCACCAGAAAAATACTTTTATCGAAGAATGTATTCAGATGGAGGAAAGCCAGATTAACTAAAAAGCTGAATTTTCCAAATGGTTAAAACCTTTAAAAGAGAACATATTCAGAAGTTCTAAATCTGCATCTCCGGATTTTAATCCTGTCCATGCTCAAAAACCGTTTCAAGCACCGCTTTTGCCTCTTCGGCATGGATATTTTTTGCAATCAGTTCGTTAAGGGTTTCTATCGCTTGTTTAAATGCATCCGTTCCGGCTTCTTCCTCCATAGCCAACACCCTTTCGTACAGGGCTGTTGCTTCCCCAATGTTTCCGCGGGCCAGTGTGGCGGCCGCCAACTGGTAAAGAATCTCCTTGTTGCCCGGATCGTACTTCAGCGCTTTCAGTCCCATGGAAACACTCACCGAATACCTGCCCAACTCAAAATAACCGGAAGACAACAACCGGTAAGCGTCTGCGTATTCATCATCCAATTCAACGGCTTTGTAGGCTGCCTCAACCGACTCCTGGTATTTCTTCAACTTTGTCAGGCACAGGGCTTTGGCAAGGTAACTGTACGCGTGGTCGGGTTTTGTTTTGACGGCCCAGTCGTACAAGCCGATGGCCGTCTTGTAGTCTTGCTGCGCGGCGTAACAATCGGCTGCCCCAAGTATGGCGTAGGTGTAGTCTTTATTGTACTGAAAGGCCTCTTCATAATAACGGATAGCCATGTCGTAAGCCCCTAACTCCACATACAGATCCGCCATATCCACAATAAGCATAAAATCGGAGTACTCCAGTTTCCGTGCTTCCTCCAGCGTGGCCAGGGCCTTTGCGTAGTCGCCCTTTTCCTTGTACAGCTGTACAATGGCATTCGTAATTTTGTAATTCAACGGGCTGCGATTGCTCAACACTTTGTAGTAAACGATCGCACTGTCCGGCATCCCGGCATATTGGTAACAAAGTGCCTGGTTTAACAAATCATTTTCCGATTGTCTGAAGTCAAAAATCTTTTTATTGTACTTCGCCGCCTCTTCGTAGTTTCCGGCTTTAAAATTTGCCAGGGCCACCAGGCCATAAAAATTCTGTGGAGCGGGCACATGGTCCATCACCATCGTTAAGTCTCTGGCAGCTACTTCATATCTTTCGTAAAACAAACTGGCAATCCCGTGTAAGCTGTGTGGCGAGAGGGGTGTTTCGTCAAGTGCGATGGCCCGGCTGGCCGTTTGGATGGCCTTCAGGAAATTTGCCTGTTCCAGTTGATAAAAACTTTTTTGCCAGTAAACGCTGAGCACCGTTGAGTCTTTTTCCAGTACTTCGTCGAACAGGTAAAGTTTATCCTTCGGGACTCTTGACAGGCCGTTAATTTTGAGTGGTTCACTGTAAACTTTATTGTCAAGAGCTTTGTAAACCCACGATTTGCTCTTCCGGTCTTTCATATGAGCGTAAAGCCTCAGGCGTAAAGCAAACAACGAATCGGGGCAGGTTTCAGCATAGCTTTCAACCGAGTCAATGGCCTTGCTTGTCCGGTTGCTAAGGTCCTGATGCATATAATAATCAAAGGTATTCACCGCAAGCTCATCCTGCGGATTCTCGTCCAGGTACTTTAAAAAGTATCCGTACTCAAACCGTTCGTAGTCCAGCCAGTTGACCGTTTTGCCGTTTTCGGTGTAATTTTTCTTCCACCAAACCAGCCCCAGCCTGCGTGCCCTTTGGAAATTCTCAAAATAAAAATCCATGGATGAAAGAATCGAGGCAAAAGGGCTGTCTGTCGTGTCAAGCAGGTAACCCCTTTGGACATCGGCATAAGCTTTATCCATCTCGTTGGTGTACAGGTAAATGATGGAGCGGTAATAAAGGCTGGCAACGGGTTTTGTCCCCTTTTTGATGGCTTTGTTCAGTATTTTCATCGCAGCGGGCAAGTCTCTCTGGTCAAGGTAAATGGTGGCCAGCTGAATGTTGGCTTCTTCAAAATCAGGATCGATGGCGATGGCTTTTTTCAGGTACTTTCTGGCTTTGGAAATTTTATTTTGCTGCAGGTACAACTCTGCGCGGGTGTATGGGATATCCTTTGAACCGGGAAAGAACTCTTCAGCTTCCTTCAGTGCTTTATCCGCTTCGGAAAAACGACCCGCCTCTATCAGAATATAAGCCAATTGAATATGAGATCTTGGCGAGTAGCGGTCTTCTTCGATGGACTTTCTGCAATAAAACAACGCACTGTCGCTTTGATTCATTTGCTGAAAGCAACCACTGATCAACATGTAAGCGGTTTTCCTTGAAGGCATTTCATTACCGTCAACAAACGATTTCGCGGGGAGTCTTTCGTTGACGATGGCCCTTTTGAAATCGGTAATGGCTTCTTCGTAAAGCCCTTCCTCCAGTTTTTCCTGTCCCCGGTAATAAAAACTTTCGGGATAGGCCTCGTTGACATCCTTGCTGTCAAAATAATAATTGATCCGCTCTTTCTTCCAAAGATCTTTTTCGGTTTGTTTCTTGTCTGTCAGGATGAGTTCAAGGTTTTGCGCGGATAACATATTTCCGAAATTGCACATCAGAAATATTGTCATAAAAAACAATACCGGTGCGAAAGGCTTGTGACTGTTCATGTGTCTGTGGGTTTGCCGGAAAAACGGTTCAGTAAAAATAACCATTTTTGAACCTGGTTCACACCGGAATTAACCCAAAATCGTCATTAGGATTAGATTTTTAATGGTTCTGTCACGTATGAATATGTTATATTCTTCTGAAATACAGCAAGAACAGATGACGATTCGCCTAATCCCGAAACTTCGGGATAATATTTTGCAGCTTGCAAAAAGTAAGATTTTCTAACGCGGGGTTAACCCGGATTCCCCCCGCCGGCTACCGCACTTGTCATTAGTTCGTGCCTTCTAATGAACAAATCCGGGTTAATTTAGAAAAGATAAAAATACCGGATGATTTGTTGAGGTGTAAACCGAAAGTCAGGAAACAAGCTGACCGCCTCAATATCCTTTTAGTAAAAACGCTTTCCCGTTTTACCTGAATACAAAGCCCTCTTTCAGGGGGTCGTCAGGGTCGAAGTAAAACTCGTTTTGACCGGTGATGAAAGCCGTTCCGCTGACTTTGGGAACAACTGCCCTGTGCGGGCCGAAAGTGGTCATCTCCACCACCTCCACCTCCATGGTGGTGCCCAGGATGCTTTCAATAGTGATGCTTTCACCCACCGACAGTTGGCCTTTGGCATGGTGGAGGGCCGCCCTTGCACTGACCCCCGATCCCGTGGCCGAACGGTCAACTTCGCCTTCGGCAAAAATGCAAACATTGCGGCTGTGGTTGCCCTCCCGGTAAGCCTTACCGGTGAATATGGTTCCGTACAAAAAACTCAGGTCCTCTTCGAAGGGATGCTTGATTTCAAAGTCTTTCATCACCGCTTTTTTAATCCTCCTGCCGTAATCGATCAGCTTGTTGTAGTGTGAACCGTCCAGCTTCAAACCCAAAGTCTCCACTTCGCAAAAAACGTAAAAAGCACCTCCAAAAGCGATATCAAAACGGATTTTCCCCAGGCCCGGCACTTCCACTTCTTTGTCCTGAAGGTAGAGGAACGATGGCACATTTTTGAAACTGACCTTCTGCACAATGCCGTTCTTCCTGTAGGCAGTGGCGTAAATCTTTCCCGGCGGGGCGTCGATGATCAGTTCGGGACGGTCGCCTTCTTTTTCAATCATGCCCGTGTCGAGCACCAGTTTGGTGAGGGCGATGATGGCATGTCCGCACATGGTGCTGTACCCCTCGTTGTGCAGGAAAAAAGTGCCGAAATCGGCACCGGCAGTGACAGGCGGGGTGATGACGGCGCCGTACATGTCGGCATGGCCGCGGGGCTCAAACATGGTTCCCGTGCGGATGAAATCCAGGTTATCCCTGAAGTAGCGCCGCATCTCGAGAATGGTTTTGCCTTTGACGGGGGGCAATCCGCCGGTGAACACCCGCAGAGGCTCGCCTCCGGTGTGCATGTCGATGGTGCTGATACGCAACCAGCTTTGGGGTGGCTGCCAGTTCAGGTTTTGCAGGAAATCGTTCATCCTTTTGTATTAAAATTCAACTTCAGTGCCCATGCCTTTTTCCCTTGCTTTGCGGTAGACCAGTTCGGCAGGAGTTACGATTTTTTCAATTTCGGAAGCGGCGATGATCAGCATGGGAAATTTTTACAGC
>JAJRWG010000162.1 GCA_024276895.1 Bacteroidota bacterium | reverse complement strand
TGGAATGGTTGCCAGGATGGGTACCAGCATTTCCTCGGTTTCCGGAATTTCAATGACGTAATCGGCAAGATTCCTGACGGTTTTGTCGTCTTCGGTTACAATGGCAATGACTTTGCCTTCGCGTGCCTTGACTTCCTGAATATTGCTGACTACTTTTTCGTAAATGCCTTTGCGGGTGGCAATAAAAACAACGGGCATGTTTTCGTCAATCAGGGCAATGGGGCCGTGCTTCATCTCGGCAGCGGGATAACCCTCCGCATGGATGTACGAAATTTCTTTCAGCTTGAGCGCCCCTTCCAGTGCCACCGGGAAATTGTAACCCCTGCCCAGGTACAGGAAGTTGCTCACATCCTTGTATTGGTCAGCAATATCCTTGATGATCCCGTTATTCTCCAATGTTCTTTCCACTTTTTCGGGTAGTTGTTCCAGTTCGTGCAACAGTTGCATGAACTGAGACCTGGGGATGGTTCCTTTGATCTGCGCCATGCGCAAAGCCATCAGGGTGAGAATGGTTACCTGAGCGGTAAATGCCTTGGTGGATGCAACTCCGATTTCGGGACCGGCATGGGTGTACGAGCAGGCATGGGTTGCCCTGGGGATGGACGAGCCCACCACGTTGCAAATACCCAGAATGGTAGCACCTTTCCCTTTGGCCATTTCGATGGCAGCCAGCGTGTCGGCCGTTTCGCCCGATTGCGAGATGGCGATGACTACATCTTTTTCGCTGATGATGGGATTGCGGTACCTGAACTCCGATGCGTACTCTACCTCCACCGGAATGCGTGCCAGGTCTTCGAACAGGTATTCGCCCACCAGTCCTGCATGCCACGAAGTGCCACAGGCAACAATGATGATGCGCTCGGCAACAGCCATTTTTTGTTCGTAATCGACAATGCCTCCCAGCGAAACAATGCCTTTGGCAGCATTGAGGCGTCCCCGCATGCTGTCTTTGATGGAGCGGGGCTGCTCATAAATTTCTTTCAGCATAAAATGTTCGTAGCCTCCTTTTTCCAGTTCGTTCAGATTCCATTCCAATTGCTGGATGTAAGGGGTTTTGATTTTATTTTTTATGCTTCTTAATTTGATGTCTTCGTTGCGCGACAGCACGGCAACCTCTTCGTCCTCCAGGTAAATCACGTTTTTGGTGTACTCGATGATGGGGGTGGCATCCGAGGCAACAAAATAATCATCCTTGCCGATACCGATGACCAGCGGGCTTCCCTTGCGGGCAACGATGAGGGTGTTAGGGTGGTCAGCCGAAAGCACCACAATGGCGTAAGCACCCACTACCTGGTTGAGTGCGATCCTGACCGCTTCGTCAAGCAGAACCTTTTCGTTGATTTGAATATCCTCAATGAGGTTGATCAGTACTTCCGTATCGGTGTCCGATGCAAAACAGTATCCTCTGCTGATGAGTTCCTCTTTGATGGTTGCGTAATTTTCGATGATGCCGTTGTGAATAATGGCAAGTCTCTTTTTTTGTGAATAATGGGGATGGGCATTGGTTTGGTTGGGTTCGCCGTGGGTTGCCCAGCGCGTGTGGGCAATGCCGATGGTGCCCGAAAGGTCTTTGTCCTTCACGCATTCCGCCAGTTGGCTGACCTTTCCTTTGGATTTGTGGACTTGAAGTCCGCCGTTCAGCAATGCAATACCGGCACTGTCATAGCCTCTGTATTCCAGTCTTTGCAGTCCTTTGATCAGTATGGGGTAAGCTTGTTTTGGCCCCAGATATGCAACAATTCCACACATAGCGTCTATTTTGGGAAGCAAATGTATAAAAACCTTTCACGTCAGGGAGGGTTTTTCATGGCAAAGATAATAAAAGCATATTGCCGTGTGCAATTGCCACAACCACAGCAAACTGCTTTGCATTTCTTATACTGTGGATTCTTATTTAAGTTTCGTGTAAATGATCTCCAGCCTCAAAGGTGCAACCGTGTCGGCTTCCGGCTGGTGACCGTTAAAAATAAACCTTTCCGGTTTTACCGATTCTCCCCTTACGAAAAGGTAGAGTCCGTTGTTGGGCTTCAGCGTGTCGCTGATCAGCGATTGAATGTGCCTGGTAATCCTGAAGGTGAAACTGTTGGTGGAGGATTTGTACCTGCCGTCAAAAAAGTTGGTCCCTTCCTGTTCGTCAATCAGCGGAAAATAGGTTCCGTCTTCCTGGATTTCAACCAGTGCCAGCTGGTCGGGTGCACCCCTGTAAGGATTAGCTTCGTAACCTGGCAACACCAGTTTGGCTTCGTTAATGGCGATATTACCCAAATTAGCCCATTCCCTGATGAATGGAAAGTACAGGATGCCCCTCACCCCGCTAATGCCCTGAATATAAAATTTCTTCATGCCCAAAGATTTGTCACCCTCAATCACCTGGGCTTTGAATTCGCTCCCGGCATTGAAAAAATCGTGTTCATATCTGTTAAATCGTGGCGTGAATTCCGTAATCACAAAACGAAAATTCAGCGAATCCACCGAGTCGTTGTGGTAATACATGACCATTTCAGATTGGGTGGAGAGCAGGTTAAAATAACTGATGGACCCACCCTCGTTCACCGGGGAAGTGACAACGTACAGTCCTTTGAAAAACTCCACGAAAGCATCGCTGTTACTCAAATAGGCCGTGTCGGCATTTAAAAATTTGTCGCCCAGGGCCGAACTGTTGTCGCTGAGCCTGATGCGTAAAGCTGCCGGCAGCGTGTCATCTTCTACTACGATGCTGTCGTAAGGCCGCGGAAGGTAAGTGTGATTTGCGTAGTCGAACGGATCAACAGGAATAATGGTGTTGGAGTAGTACTCACCGAAGTAATCAATCCCTTCGAGCATTTCATAGGCGTGAACAACCAGCGGGGTACTCGTGTCGCCGTAAGGATCACCCTGGTAAAGCAAATGCAGGACCAGTGAATCGAGTACCGGATTTACCCCGAAATCAGGAGCGCTAAGGGAAAGTTTGAACTGTGTGTAAATGCCGGCAACGGATTTGCCAAAAACGGGGTCGGCAATGCTTCCCAGCAGGTTTTTCGAAATCTCGTCCGTTCGGATGGAGTCTTCCGGGACCGAGTAAGCAACGACAGTGGTGGTATCGGACCAGAAGACCTCAAGTTTACTCTGTTCAGGCTGAATCACAGCGCCTACTCTACCGGCAGGTTTAGAGCAGAATGAAAACAGTAAAACCAAAGAAAATAAAAGAAAATGAAGGGGATGCGAAAAAAGCCAACTAATTGCTTTCAATAATCTGGTCATAAAACTCATTGTAGGTATTGTAATAATCTTCACTGTCCAAATAATCAAGCATCGGCTTTCCCGAAGCTTTTGCAAATTCCAGCACCTCCGCATTGATTTCAGGGCTGCCGATAATTAATGCATCAGACCTTTCGATGGCACCTTTCATCAGTGAAACGTAATCACCCTTCAAATAGTGTCCGAAGTCTTCTTTTCCCAAACCGTTCATCTTCACTTTCTCTTCGTAACCTTCCCTCAGGTGTTCTGTAAAACCATCGTCGTACAACGAAAAGATGATTTTGGATTCACGAATAATGGGGCTGTCTTTGTAAACCGTCCTCACAAACAGAGGAACCAGTGAAGAAAACCATCCGTGGCAATGGATTACATCAGGGGCCCAACCCAGTTTTTTAACTGTTTCCATCACCCCTTTGGAGAAGAAAACAGCACGTTCGTCATTATCCTCAAAAAAAACATCGTTCTGGTCACGAAACATGAATTTCCTTTTGAAATAGTCTTCGTTGTCAATAAAATAAACCTGCATCCTGGCCTGTTGAATGGAAGCGACTTTGATGATTAGCGGGTGGTCGATGTCGTCGATGATCAGGTTCATTCCCGAAAGGCGGATAACTTCATGGAGTTGGTTGCGGCGCTCGTTAATTACGCCGTATCGCGGCATAAAGGTTCGTATTTCTTTATTTTTTTCCTGAGTTTTCTGAGGTAAGTACCGGCCGATTCTGCTCATGGGGCTTTCAGGCAGATAGGGCATAATCTCTTGATTAACATAAAGCACCCTCTTCTATTCCATCTTGAAATGTGTTAGTGATTGAAGGGTGCAAAGATAATAAAAAAAAGGATGCTTCCGATTTGGTAACTGCTGGAAATTGAAGGGCGCTGGAATAATAGCTTTTTTACTTCTTGACAGCTAAGGAAAATGAGTGCGAAAACAGCTTTATCCCCTGATGAACAGCGCCTTCATAATATCCTGCGCCATTTTGGGGTTTTCTTTCAGACGGCGGGTGGAGTAAGCAAACCAGTCTTTTCCGAAAGGAATGTAAACCCGCAGGCGGTGCCCTTTGTCGAGTATGCTTTGGCGCAGGTGGGGGGTAACGCCGTAAAGCATCTGAAATTCATATTTGTCTTTGGGAATCTTGTACTTTTCGATCAGTTTGTAGGCGCCCTCAACCAAAGCCTGGTCATGGGTGGCGATCCCGGCGTAGATCCCTTTGCTGAACATCAGTTCCAGGTCTTCGAGGTAATGTTTGTTGATCTCTTCGTACTTTTTGTAGGCGATGCTTTCGGGCTCAACGTAAATCCCTTTGCACAAGCGAAAGTTCACCGGTACCTCCTTGCTGTGCAAATCAAGCATGGCATGAATATCATCTTTTGTGCGACGAAGGTAGGCCTGTAGCACCAGACCCACATTTTTCGGAAATTCTTTTTTAAGCTTCCTGAAAAGTTCGATTTCCAGATCAACACACTGCGAATCTTCCATGTCGATGCGTACAAAATTGTTGTAGGAAGCGGCCTTCCACACAATTTCCCTGATGTTTTCGTAGCACACCGTTTTGTCGATGAGCAAGCCGAACATGGTTGGTTTTAAAGAGTAATTTCCACGGATGCCCTCTTTTTCCATGGTGTCGATTATGGTCAGGTACTCGTTCTTGTTATTTTCGGCTTCGTCAAGCCTGGTGATGAATTCTCCCAGCAGATCGATGGTCACCAAGTAATTCCTTTCATTCAGCTTTTTAGAAGCCGTCACAGCGTCCTGCAAGGTTTTCCACGCAATGTATCTCTTTGAAAAAAGCCAGATCAGTTGCTTGGGAAGCAATGGTAAAATGGCGGCTACCAGCTTATTAAACCACATCATCAGCCTGAATAATTTTTAAAATTACGGTGGCAAATTTAAATTTAATTGTCAAGGAGGGAACAATCTTATGTAATTTATACCCTTTTAAAACAATGGGGGAAAAACCGGTACTAATTGCGTGGCATCAATTTTTCCCCGCTACCGGAATACCCGGCTGTTTCAGCGAAGTTTTTTTGGTTGTTGCTTTGGCGTTCAATTATTGCTTACTGACTTTCAAGGTCTTTATTATTTGCCTGCCGTTTCCAATTTTAATCAGGTATATGCCTTTAGGGTAAGCTGTTCCGATAAGCAGTGTTCCTGAAGTATTCCTGAGAGGAATGATCTCCAGCAGTCTGCCGGTCATATCAAAAACACGGATTTCAGCACCGGAAGTCAACTGCCCGTCCAGGTGATAATCAAGCTTTAAACCGCTAACAAAAGGATTCGGATAAGCCGTCGAAGGATTTTCCTCCCCTTCTTCCCAAACACTTGTAAACCAGCTTGACAACACAACATCAACAATGGTCAGAACGCCGTTTTGCAGTTGGACGTTTTTCACCGTATCCGAAGGGTAACCCGGTAAGGCGTAAACAATGTCGTAGTAACCCGAATCCACTGTTCCGAAAGCATAAGTCCCGTCGCTGCGTGTTTTGGTTTCAATCTCCGTTCCCAGAATAAGCACGTTTACATCCTCCAGCGGGAGCCCCGTGATGCTGTCGGTGACGGTGTCCTCTACATAGCAGGCTCTTTGGTAGTCCGGTTCAAGAATGTACAGGCCTTCCTGCATGTCAGAAGCAAGGATGTTTCCGGAAGGCAAAAAGGGATAGACGCCCCAGCAACCGTCGTAACC
>JAJRWG010000161.1 GCA_024276895.1 Bacteroidota bacterium | reverse complement strand
GGTGTCATTTATTTTCAAAGGGGGTTTTTTTTATCCCCTTTGTAGCATTCAATGTTTTAAAATGGTTTCTGGAAACTGCTGCTTGCTTTGCGCTGTGGTTTCCGGTAATTTGCTTACAAAGATAAGTCAAACAATTACTTATAACAAGCAAACTGCGATGCCGTGCAATGAAGGCTTTAGCGGTTATTTGCTATTTGTCTGAACAGGGGGGGGGTGAATAACAATGTGTTAGACATTTATCCGGAATGATTATAAATTGAGCCGAAGTGTAAAAATGGTTGTTTTCAGGGATATGGTATTAGTGGTGGAAAACCACTGGTTTTTGCCGGTAGCCGGGGCTCAGGCCTTAAAAGTTCAGAAATAATTCCAGGGGAATATCCGGTGCTGTCATTGATCTGAAAAAGCCGGAAGCAACAATCTGCCCCCGGCTTCTTTCCAGGTTTTTCAGTCTCCCGACTTCGGTCTTCCATCTTCCGACTTCCGGCTTCCGACTTCCGGCTTCCGACTTCCGTCTTAAAACTACTTCAGTTCTTCAGGCACCGTTTGCCAGTCGGCTTTAACTTCGCCGGTGAGGCTTTTAAAAAAGGCCATCAGATCGTTCACCTGCTGGTCGGTCAGGTCTTTGTTCAACTCGGCTTTACCCATGATACGGATGGTTTGGTCCAGGTCGGCAATACTGCCGTCGCTGAGGTAGGGAGCGGTTTTCTCCACATTTCTGAGCTGGGGTACGAAAAACATGAATTTGTCGGTTTCCACTTTGGTTTCCACGTATTTTCCGTAGTCCGGCTTGTCGCCGGGGACATAATCCTCATATTTCCCAAAAAGCGGGAACTTTTGCAGCATGGTTCCGCCCAGCAGGCTGCCACTGTGGCAGGCGATGCAACCGGCGTCCAGAAAAGCTTTAAGTCCGTTTTTTTCCTGTTCCTTCAAAGCATCGTAATCTCCGGCCAGGTAATTGTCGAAAGGCGAAGGGGTGAGCAATGTCCGCTCGAACGCAGCGATGGCGTGACGGATGTTTTTGTAGGTGAGCGGGTCTGCTTCACCCGGATAGGCGTTGGCAAACAAGGTCTGGTACATTTCCACTTTTTTCAGCCTGTCGATCAAAAACTGTTCGGAGGGGATGGCCATCTCGGCCGGATTGAGGATGGGGCCACCGGCCTGTTCTTCCACATCTTTGTTCCGGCCGTCCCAGAATTGGGCGGTTTTCAGCGCGGCGTTCAAAACCGTGGGCGAGTTGCGCGTGCCGGGGATGCCGTTGTCGCCGGGCGAAGTGGGCAGGTTGTCCACGCCAAAAGCAGCCAGGTTGTGGCAGGTGTTACAACTCTGTGTCTGGTCTTTGGACAAACGGTTGTCGTAGTAAAGGATTTTTCCCAGTTTAACCTTGGCATCGGTTACAGGATTTACAGGATTTACAGCTTCGGAAGGCAGCACCTGAAAAAAAGCTTTGGCTTTGGTCATCAGGTCTTTGTCAGCCTGAGAAACGACTTTTGCCTGCTCTTTTTTTGCTTCTTGCTTTTGTTGGTTGCCTGCACAACCGAAAAGCAGGAATGCAGGTACAATCAGGATAAATAAATACTTTTTCATTGGTTTGGAGCTTTAGTTTAACGTGTGTTTTAAAACGCAAAGTTAACAGAATTTACTGTTGAACCATGCTTGAATACAGGGTGAATTTTGTCGTAACAAATTCTTGAGGCTTTCGAGGAGCCTGTTCTACGCTCCTGAAACTCCTCAAAGACTTTTCGTAATTTTGCTGGTGAACATGAAAAAAGCCACCTATATTTTTCTCATTTTTCTGCTGACGGGCTTTTTCCTCCATTGCAAAAAAGCCGCAGTGGAGGACTGGCGTTTGTGCGAGGGCTGCGGTCTCAATGCCTGGGCCGGAACCTACAGCGGGACAGGTTCTTATTATAACGGCGCCAACAACGACATCGTTGATGGGGTGGAAGTAACACTGGAAATCGAAAATCCTGCGGGGAACCAGTTTTTCATAAAGGTCAACTCCCCCGATTATTATTCGCAGTCTTTTTTCACAAGCAAAACCGACAGCAATTATTACTTCAGCCTGGCAAACCAAAATAGTTCCATTCAATTAAATCTGTACGAAAAGACGGGTGACTATAAGACTACAGGTGTGGCCAAAAAATATCATTGGGAATACAAGCCTTCCGACACTGTTCTTGTGATTGACCACACCCTGACATTCGAGTTGTTTAAAAACCGGTGAGAAGAAAACAGTCTGTGATAGTGATTATTTTAAAAGCACTACCCTGAGCGCCTTTCCGCTTTGCTTTCCGTCAAAAATCGTGGTAAAATATATTCCTCCGGGGAAACCCCTTGAGTTCCACCCGGCGGTGGCCGTGCCCTGTTGAAGTTCGAGACGCTGAACCTCCATGCCCTGCGCATTAAAAATACGGATTTCCGAACCGGGGCCAACCGGCTCAAAAGTAAAACCGACCTTGTCCGTGGCAGGATTGGGAAAGGCTTTGAGCAGGCCGGTGGCAGCAGCATGTTCGTTGGTGCCGAGGCTTGCATTGACTCTCAGCTTCAGCCCTACCGGGCGATGGTCCGAAACTTTGTAGTCATACTCGCTGAAACCGCCGTCGAAATATTCATCAACTTTCAGGGTTTGGATGTCCGAGCCGCTGTTGGCGAACTCTCCGAAAATCTCGTTGGTGATGAGAATGTGATCAATGTGCGAAGGCCACAAAGGGTAGGACCAGTCCGCCGTATCGCCCTGTGCAATTTCCATGTCGGCAAAAAGGTAATCCTCCGGGGCATCCGTGAAAGCGGCAAAAACATTGTTGGCAGGGCTGTCGGTGAGGATGTCGTTAAGGTCGCCCAGCAAAATGACCCTTGTGTCGGGGTGGTAGTTGTTGATGTAACTGTCCAGCAAAACACAGGCATCGTAGCGCCGTTTTTCTTCATCCCAGTCGTCATTCATGTCGAGGTAGGTATCGCCACAGCATTTCAGGTGGTTGTTGATGATGACGAAAGCTTCTCCCATGAAGTTCATTTCCATCACCAGCGGTTCGCGTGGAAATTCGCGACCGTAGGGTTTGTAAATCTGAAAAATGTTAACGTCTTTAATCACTTCCGTTTTGTACACGTAAGCCAGTGCAGCATACTGGTTGTATGCGTAGTATCCGTCCCAGCCGTCCAGATCCGCAAGCAACTTGTTTAACCAGAATTCTGATGTGATTTCCTGGATGGCCAATACGTCGGCATCCAGTGCTTTGATGATCTGCACCACATTGTCTATGGTGATTTGTCCGTTTTTAGGAAAATTTTCGATGTTCCAGGTCAGTACCTCCAGGGTAGAGTCGGTGCCGAATTCCAGGCCTTCAAACTGCGCCTGCAAATGCAGGCTGACAAGCAAAACAAGCAAGACGGCTGATATTTTTTTCATTGTTTCTTCATTGATTTGTAGAGGTAAAAACCGATGGTCCCAAAAATGAGCAGGACAAAAACAGGAAGGAAAAAACTGCCCGGCCCGTTTTGTACGCCCAATGCTGTTTGGATGTCGGCAAAGGTAAGATAAGTGAATAAACCGGCAATGACGGTGTTCAGTACCCGGATAAAGCGACAGACCATCCGGTACTGACTTTCGGCATTTTCGGCAGTGATTTTCACCGGATAATTATAAATATGCGGAAACCTTGTGAGGATTGCCAGTCCGATGTAAGTGACCAGCCCGATGGCGGGCAGAATCCAGACCGTCCACCTGGGACCGTAGCCGTCCGGCTGCCCGTCGATGCCGTAGTGGATGGGGATGGTTTCGGGCAAAGCAGTGTAGTGCCAGGCGGGCAGGCCCACCAGCAGTAAGAGGGCAAACACACCCAAAGCCTCAACCAGCCGGTCGAAAAGCAGGGGACGGATGTCGCGTTTCGGATTTTTCGATGTGGTTTTCATGGCATGTTATTATGTCAATTGGTCAATGGCAAAAACATAAGCTCCCAGGGCGATGGCTTCCGAAGTGCCCAGCCGGGTGATGCCAATGCCGGCTTTCTTTTGGATTTGCCAGGAAATGCGTTCTTCCGAAAAAGGCACGGCAATTTCGTGACTTTCGGTTTGTAAAAATGCCGCCAGCCCGTCCGGGTCTTCCAGGTTGAAGACGGAGACTTCCAGGCGGGGAAATTTCCCGCCGCCGCTTTTGCTGAAGCTGCCGTTGAGTAACCCGACGACTTTTTCCAAAAACAGCGGATGCGCTCCTGCCAGTCCGCCGCCGATAACCACAAGCCCGTCCACCAGCGCGAGGGTGTTACCCACGGCATCGGCCAGCACCAGTGCAAAGTCTTCCCAGGCTGCGAGGGCGGCGTCTTTGTCTCCTTTTTTCGTCCCCGTCCCGATCCTGAAAATGTCCAGCGGGGAAGGTGTATTTTCAAAGGCACAACCTGATTTTTCGCTGAACAGCCGTTTAATCCCCCTGATGCTGAGGACTTCTTCCACGCTGGTTTGGCGGTCCAGTGGGTTGCTCATGCGGTTGATCTCTGCACCGGCTGAATTGTCGCCATGCCACAGTCGTTGGTCACTGACGATGCCTCCGCCAAAACCCGTGCCCAGGGTCAGGCCCAACAGGTTTTTGTACTGTTTTTCCGACCCTTCTTCTCGCAGCAGTTTGTTGACCCGGGGGAGCAGTCCGCCCCGGGCTTCACCGAGAGCAAACAAATCCCCGTCGTTGTTGATGAAAACGGGTATCCGGAACTCGTTTTCCAGCATGGTTTTCAGCGGCACACCACCACGGAACCAGGGCAGGTTTTCCAGGTCGCCGATGATGCCCCGCTCGTAGTCGGCAGGGCCGGGAAAAGCGAAACTGATGGCCGACGCATCATCGCCACCTTGCTTGAGTACCTGCCGGAAACCGTGAACAAGTTTTTGTAAAAATTCCTCCAGCGAGCCGGAACGGGTTTCCAGCACAAAATCTTCACCCTGACGCTCCCCGTCACGCAGAGCCGAAAACACCAGGTTGGTGCCGCCGGCATCCAGGGTGAGGACGGTATGTTCGGTGCGGTTCATGGGGTTGGGGACAACAGACATTGAGGCTTCATTAAAATTCCATGTTAATCAATTAATTTTAGGTACTCCAGATAGTTTTTATTGTTGACAATCCGGTAACTTTGTTTGCCATATTTTTTTTCAAAACTCATTGGCAGGCGACCTTTGCCTTTTACCCATTTGAATTCAAATGTTTCAATTTTTCCGTCTTTTTCAATAATCAGGTCAATTTCCGACCCGTTGTAGTTTCGCCAGAAATAAAACTGTTGGAAAAGTTTTAAGTAGGCGTTCTTTGTGTAAAGTTCTGAAATCATAAAATTCTCCCAGAGTTGTCCTACATCGTTTCGGTTTGACAGTCCGCCAAACTGCATGATCAGGCCGTTACGGATGCCGTTGTCAAAGAAAAAGTATTTGCTTTTTTTGCTTATTTCTTTTCTGGGGTTACTGCTGTAAGACGGTATTTTGAATAAAATGAATGTTTTTTCCAGCAGGTCGAGATAGCGGTTTACGGTTTTCCCGTCCACCTGCAATTGTCTGGCCAGTTCGTTTACCGAAACCAAATTACTTACCTGAAAAGATAGCAACTTAAGCAGTTTGAGCAATACTCCCGGGTTTCTGATATTTTCAAGTGATAAAATATCTTTCAACAGGTAGGAACCGATTAATTCGTCAAGAATTTCCATTTTTTCCTGTTTGGTTGCAGCGGTGAGCACTTCGGGATATGACCCGAACACCAGAAATTCAGGAAGGGCTTCTTTCAATTCAAAAGCCGAACGGCCAAGCAACAGTTCCCCCTGGGACAAGGGGAAAAGCTTGATTACCCGTTTCCGCCCGGTAAGCGGTTCCCCTATTTTTTGCGATAAATCGAATGAAGAAGAACCTGTCGCGATAAGCTTTATTCCGGGTACGTGGTCAATCAGTATTTTTAACCCTTTTCCTATTTCCGGAATTTCCTGGGCTTCGTCGATCGCGATGAGTTCGGCACCTTCCGTATATTCTTTTAGCAAGTTGAAATCACCGGAACTCAGGACTTCTTTCACCCTGAAATTTTCACCCGAATCGATCCTGTATTTGTATCCGGACAAGCTGAGTAAATGATTCAGCAGGAATGTTTTTCCTACCCTCCGGCTCCCGTAAATTATCAGGACCCGGTTTTTCGGGAGGATCTCTTCAAGTGAGTTGTAGTAGCGTGGAAGCATTTTTATTTATTTCTGATGCAAAAACATTACTGTCCACTTAAAATAAGCTGAGGGACAGTTATCTTGTATAAACGCCCGTAATCAATATATCCACGATCAAAAATATAGTATGCACCACTTTCGTACGGGATATAATCCATAGCATTAATATCATTTACTGTTGCTGCTGTAATATGAATAAAAGCAGGGATTT
>JAJRWG010000160.1 GCA_024276895.1 Bacteroidota bacterium | reverse complement strand
TGGCAGCTTTCGTTTCTGCTTCAGGTCAAAGACTTTGCTGAACTGCGGATTACAGAAAAGAAACGCAAATTTTATCCTACTGAGGAAGACCTGAACCCCAACCTGAAATTTGTGAAAAACAGGGTGTTTGCTCTCCTTGAAGAAAACAAAGACCTCGCAAACAAAGAAAAATTATTCAAGGTTAAGTGGAACGAAGCGCAGGAAATTATCAGAAAATTTTATGCCGAACTGGAAGCGGAACCTTTTTTTAAAAAATACCTGCAGCACAGCGGGTCTTCCCTGGAGGAAGACAAAATTCTCATGGTAAAGATCGTTGACCTGCTTTTGGCCGACTACGACCTTCTGCGCTCGTGGTACGAGGAAAAGAGCATTTATTTTACCGACGGCTACGACCTGATTTCCATTTTACTGATAAAATTCTTTACTACGATTTCCTCCGGTTTTAACCAGTTAAAAGCCCTGCCACCCATTTTTACTACTGAAAACCAGGATATAAACGATGACCGCGATTTCGTGATCAACCTGTTTCGCGGTGTGATCCGTCAGGAGGAAGAAGTGACAGGGATCATCCGGGAAAAAACAAAAAGCTGGGATTTTGAACGCATCCCCCTGATGGATGTTATTTTGCTGCGCATGGCCATTGTCGAACTGCTCGAAATGGAAACCGTCCCCATAAAAGTTACGCTGAACGAGTACATTGAGCTGACAAAGTTTTTCAGTACAACCAAAAGTAAAATCTTCGTCAATGGCATACTTGACAAGCTCATCCGCGAATTTAAAGAAGCCGGCAAGATCAACAAAAGTGGCAGGGGGCTGAAGGAATAGATAAGGAAATGTGGGGATATAGGGAATAAGGGAATAAGGAAGGTAAGGGGTATAAGGAAATAAAGTAATTGAGAATTAAGAAAATACATTGGACGTACGGTTAAGTCAGTTTGAAATTGAACAGAATTATGAGTCTATACCTTATTAAAATATTCCTTTATACACTAAGCCAGATACCCTTACACTCATATTACACCCAAACACATATACCCCTTATACCCTTGTACCCTTATACCCCACAAGCTTAACTCAATAGATTAATTCTTAAGAAGTAGAGAATAAATAACTGGTAACAATAAAAAATTTATCACCATGGCATTCGACATTGAAATGATCAAAGGGCTTTACGCGAAAATGCCCGAACGTATTGAAGCAGCAAGAAAAATGCTGGGCCGTCCCATGACCCTTGCTGAAAAGATATTGTATGCCCACCTGGACGAGGGTGTGCCCACCAGCGTTTACGAACGTGGTGTGTCGTACGTGGACTTCCGTCCCGACCGTGTGGCCATGCAGGATGCAACGGCGCAAATGGCCCTCTTGCAGTTCATGCAGGCCGGAAAAAAGAAAGTGGCGGTGCCCTCCACCGTGCATGCCGACCACCTCATCCAGGCCAAAGAAGGCGCTGACAAAGACCTGAACACCGCAAAAGTGACCAACAAAGAGGTTTACGATTTTCTGGCCTCCGTTTCCAACAAATACGGCATCGGTTTCTGGAAACCCGGTGCGGGCATCATCCACCAGGTGGTGCTGGAAAATTATGCTTTCCCCGGCGGGATGATGATCGGAACCGACTCGCATACCGTCAATGCCGGCGGCCTGGGCATGGTTGCCGTGGGTGTGGGCGGCGCCGATGCCGTTGACGTGATGGCCGACATGCCCTGGGAACTGAAAATGCCCAAACTCATCGGTGTGAAACTGACCGGGAAGCTCAACGGCTGGACGGCACCCAAAGACGTGATCCTGAAAGTGGCGGGCATCCTCACCGTGAAAGGCGGTACCGGTGCCATTGTGGAATACTTTGGCGAAGGCGCCCGCAACCTGTCGGCAACCGGCAAAGGAACCATTTGCAACATGGGTGCCGAGATCGGTGCCACCACCTCCACTTTCGGTTACGACGAAAGCATGGAGCGCTACCTACGTGCCACCGGCAGGGCCGATGTTGCCGATACCGCCAACGCTATCGGCGAACACCTGACCGGCGACGCGGAAGTTTATGCCAATCCCGAAAAATACTTTGACCAGTTGATTGAAATCGACCTGAGTACGTTATCTCCCCACCTGAACGGCCCGTTTTCTCCCGATTTTGCCCACGAAGTAAAAGACATGGCCGAAGCCGCCCGCGAAAACGGCTGGCCGCTGGAGGTGGAATGGGCGCTCATCGGCTCCTGCACCAATTCATCCTACGAAGACCTGACCCGTGCGGCAAGCATCGTAAAGGACGCCGAGATAAAAGGCATCAAGCCCAAAGCCACCCTGGGCATCAACCCGGGTTCGGAACAGGTGCGCTTCACCGCCGAGCGTGACGGGCTTCTGGAAATCTTTGAGCGCAACGGTGCAAAAATCTTCACCAACGCCTGCGGCCCCTGCATCGGACAGTGGGCACGGCCGGGTGCCGAAAAGGAGGAGACCAACTCCATCGTGCATTCGTTCAACCGCAACTTCCGCAAGCGTGCCGACGGCAATCCCAACACCAAT
>JAJRWG010000159.1 GCA_024276895.1 Bacteroidota bacterium | reverse complement strand
AGAAAGCTTTCCAAACAAGGTTTTAAGGTTTGTTTGTAAGGCGGAAACAGTCCGCCGGGGAGCTTGCGGGAATCAATCTACCGTGTTTTGGCCTGCGGATGGCCATTCAATCCTGTTTTCAGCTTTCATCAAACTTTCGATGCCGTCGATGCTGTTGGATTGTACCCTGCTTACTTCCGGATTTTTTTTCTTTTTTTCGATGAGGAGGTAAATATCGGTTTTGCCAGGTCGGGCGACGATGGTTTTTTCCGCTTCCAGTCCATTGACTGACACTACTTTCACCATTAGCGTATCGTCAGGATGACTGAGTGTGAAGCTGTACCAGGTTTCTTCTCTCAGGATGCATTTCAATTCGCCATCGATGAAAAGTTGCAAGCGTGAGCTTTTTGAATTGAAGGTGGATGAGAAAAAACTAACGGTGTTTTTATTTTCGCGGGCGTAATGGGTGCCGCCGGCTATTTGTTCGCCGTAATCGAATTTGCCGGTCATAATGTCCAGCCTGATTTTCCTGACGGGAGTCATGGCAGCAGCGATACCAACCCCCAGCACCCCACCCAACAATCCGGCAGTGAATGCAGTCTCCTGGTCCATGGCTTTGATTTGCAGGAAATACCCCTTGTCGTCCTTCATCAAAGGGATGTAGGTTTTTCCGGTCAGCACATACACCTGTTTTCCGTCGCTGAACCCCCAGCAGTCATAAATCCTTTTTTTTTGACATTGTTTGTTCGGGTCTGAACTCACAAAAGTAATGAAAAGGGGAAAAGCTTTCCGTTGGAAGCGCTTTTTAAGTTACAGGGCTTGTATTACTTGCTTTCTGGCATGTAATTTGCAGTTTTTTGGGCCTGACTTAATTGCTGTGAAATAGATCGGAATCAAACTTCAAAACCAAAGAAGCGGTAATGAAAAAGCAACTCCCAGTCCTGGTCATTTTAATTACAGGCCTTTTGATTTTGACTGCCTGCAACAAAGGCAGCAACAAGGACGATCCCGGAAAACTCAACCTGTATTTTACGCATCTTGCTGATGGATCAACCCTTGAATTTGATACCCTCAAATACCTCAATGCTGCAGGCAACCCCTACCTTGTGAGCGAGATACAGTATTTTATTTCGGATGTAACGGTTTACAGGGATGACGGCACAGCCTTTCTGCTCGATTCAGGCGAAGACATCCATTACGTTGACACCGACCTGCCCGATACCTGGAATTACGCCCTGCCTGATGACATTGAACCGGGAACCTACGACAGCATCAGTTTTACCTTCGGCATTAACGAAGAGAAGAATAAATCGCAGCTTTTTGTCAATCCGCCGGAGTCAAACATGTTCTGGCCCGAGTTGCTGAACGGGGGCTACCACTACATGAAGCTTAACGGAAAGTGGAAAAGCGCCGGTGACACCATCAGGCCTTTTAACTTCCATATGGGCATCGGGCAGGTTTACGACACGCTCACGGGTGTGATCACGGATTTTGTGCAAAACTATTTCAGGGTGTCCCTGCCGGCTTCGGGCTTTACGATTGAGCCTGGAAAGACTGTGTCTTTTGAGGTTCGGATGGACGTACAGCAATGGTTTGAAAATCCACACGTTTACGATCTTAATTACTGGGGCGGCAAGATGATGCAGAACCAGGCCGCCTTGCAAACGGCCAAAGAAAACGGCCACAATGTATTTTCGGTGCAAAAATTGCTGCTCGAATAAACCGGAACGAATGAGCAACGACAAAAGACAAAAACCGGTTCATCCGCTGCTTCCACCCTTGGCAGGGGGCTTCATCCTGCTTGCCGGTCTGATGCTTTTGTTTACAACCTGCCAAAAGCATGGCCCGGTTGATAATGTTCCGGCTCCCACGCCTTACCGGATTGAGATCCCTTACGGCTTTCCGACAAAACTAAACATCCCCGTCGACAACCCCATGACGGTGGAAGGCATTGAACTGGGCAGGTATCTGTTTTACGATGGCCGCCTGTCGGGCCGTACCCATCCCGACTCGCTGATGACCTGTGCCAGCTGTCACCGCCAGGAACGCAGTTTTGAAGCAGGCGTTGACCACCCCGACTTTCCGGGGGGCTTTCCGCACGGCATCACCGGCAAACCCACCCACCATGTGATGCTGCCCATGATCAACCTGGTGTGGAACCAAAACGGCTACGGCTGGAGTGGTTTCCTCTACCCTGACAACCCCAGTGAATATTTCAGGAATATTGAAGACTTTGTCCGGCTGGCGGTAGAAGCGCCGGACGAGATCAGCGGGGATACCACCCGAACGCGGGATTTAATCCAGTCCATCCCCGGTTATCCCGAACTGTTCAAAAAGGCCTTTGGAAGCGACAAGGTTACTTTCAGGAACATTGAAAAAGCCATTGCGCAGTTTGTGCGGACACTCATTTCGGCCAACTCGAAGTTTGACAAATACATGCGCGGAGAGGTCCAGCTCAATCAGTCGGAACTGAACGGTTATGTTTTGTTCACAACCGAGGAGGGCGCCGACTGCTTCCACTGCCACGGTGGTTTCGGCAATCCCTTGTTCACCACCCATCTTTTTTACAACAACGGAAAGGACACGGTGTTCACCGACCCCATGGACCGTTTTCAGGTCACCGGAGACCCTGCGGACCACGGGGCCTACAAAGTCACGACTTTGCGAAACATCGAGCTGCAGGGGCCCTACATGCACGACGGACGCTTTGCCACACTGGAAGAAGTCATCGACTTATATTCTCACAACCTGAAGCAATCACCCTACGTCAGTCCGTTGATGCACCACGTGAACGACGGAGGCATCCAACTGACTGCTGGCGAAAAACAAGACCTGCTGAGCTTCATCAAAACCCTGCGTGACGATGATTTTCTTACCAATCCCGCTTTTGCCAAACCGCAATCTTTTCCCGATGAAAAATAAAGTCCCGTCCATATTGATGCTTCTGCTGGTTGCCGGCAGTTTCATGCTGGCTTGCAACAAGAAACCATTCGATTACCGG
The DNA here is from genome assembly GCA_024276895.1 of Bacteroidota bacterium. Lineage (GTDB taxonomy): Bacteria > Bacteroidota > Bacteroidia > Bacteroidales > F082 > B6-G9. Next base: position 7,067 of record JAJRWG010000159.1, on the reverse strand, counting down.
AATAAATACCTTGGTGAATGGGCATTTGAGGTCGAAAGAAGGTCTTACAGTATGGATACCAGCTCACCCGGTTATTGGGACACCTTTTTTTACACCGGAAGAATTGACTATGCCGATGCCGGCAATGCGTTGCGGGTTCACTACACTCCCGAAGACACAGTAACTGTTCAGGTCGAAGAGGATGGAAAGGTGACTTCTCTTACTTATCTTGGTTATGGGGAGTTCAGCGACGAAAAGAACTTTCAAATGTAAATTCAACGGGGCGGGCACGGGTCAGGCGTCCTTCACACCTTGAAGGGCAGGAAGAATTGAGGCGCTTTCCCACGACAGATCACTGGCGATAGGTATAAAACCGGATGGCTAAGTCGTCCAGCAAAAACGTCTGTTTTTCCTTGTTCCAGATGTACAGTTTGATGCTGCTTAACTCATCGGTGAAATCAGGGATTTTGAAACCGATGTGTGCTTCCCGCCACTGCACGCTCAGTTGGTCAGGCAAACGCTTCATCTTAAAGGTCTTGTAAAAAACCGTTTTCCCGGAAGTGTCTTTTACATCCACTACAAACAGGGCTTGTGATGCGGCATTTGGTTCCGGCTCCAGGTATTTTGTTTCAAAAACGATGTAAATATTTTGCTTTCCCTTTTCCGGTACGGGGATGTTGTATTCAAACGACGGACTGAATTGAACAGCCGCTGTTAGTTTGGCCGCTGTTGAATTGCCGGAACTGACAGGCTCAGGGTTGGCCGTCCAGCCCCGCAGCGGCCCTTCCAGGTCGTTTTGTGTTTTAAAGAACGGTGCCTCATTCAGCTTGCCGTAAAACGACTCGTCGCATCCAGCCACGGCGTTTTTGTAGCTTTGGTCCATCCGCAGAAAAACATAAGCGTAAGCCTTCCTGTTCATGGCATCGGGATGGATGATGCCTGCCGCGTACTGCCAGGTTTGAAACATATTGAGGAAAACAGCCAGGCCTGTAAAAACGGCCAGCGACCACCAGGTTGTTTTTCGTTTGATATCGTTTACCATCAATAAAATAACAAGGAAAAACAGCGCGTAAAAGTCGACCATCGGACGCATGCCGAAACTGTCGCCGTAGAACCAGTTCCACCAGGATGAAAAAACGTAAATGACCAGAATAATAAATCCGGAAAATGTGTAGAAGATGTAGCGCGATTGCCTGAAGAGCCGGACAAGGGCAGGGAAAAGCAAGAGCATAAAAGGTGTGTACACAAACCAGCCTTTGCGGAAACTGAAAAGAAAATTGAGTATTTGCGGGTCGTCGAAATAGAAACCCTCGTTTTTATAGCCATAAATGACGGGGCTTCCCGTTTGCAGGTAGTTGATGACGAGTTGCGGACTGAGAGCGAGGAGCAAAACCAGTACGGCCTCCACAAGCCTGTAGCCGGTCAGCTTGCTTTTTACCAATTGACCGAATTGCCGGGCGGAACCCGCCAGGAACGGCAAACCCGCCGCCAGCAGAACATTCACCGGCCGCACCAGCACCACCAGTCCGAACCAAAAAGCGGCATAAAGAATGTGTTTCCGTTCCTGCGTCAGAAAACTTTTTCTTACAAAATAAAGGGTGATGCTCACCATCGCAAAGGAATAGGCATGAGAGTGGGAGGGTGCAACCAGCGCATAAAAAACCAGATTGGTGCCCAGCAGTCCGGCAAAAGCCATCAGCCACGACTTATCCTTCGAAACGCCGTAAGTTCGGGCCAGCTTTACAAAAAATAACAGCCCGGCCATTGTCCAGAACAAGGCAGCCAGTGCCACGGCGTACTGGAAAAAGATGTTGTAGCCGTCGGCTTCGAGTCCCGTTAGCAACGACAGCAGCCAGGCAAGTATAAAGAACGGTAATTGAAGCAGGGCCTGCCCGACCGTGAATTTGTTGATCAGTGTACCGTTTACCCGGTGAAAATAATGTCCCTGGTAATCAGGGGGACGGCGTTGTTTTTCCGCTTCCAGTACCGGTGTAAAATCAACGGAACGGTAAATCGTCAGGGCCGGCAGGTAAGCGTACAAGCCGCTGCCGTCGCCGTCAATCAGTACTTTTCGGGCAGGATCAGGTCCGATGAAGTTAACCATCACAAACAAAAAAGCCATCAGCCCAAGCAGCAGACCAAAGTACTTTTTGTCGTTCAAACCTGAATTCTTCATCATTATTTTAAGCCCCTCAGCGAGCCTTTAAAAATTGGTTAAAAATAGCAAAATGGGGCTTTGTTTTGTATTTTTGCCAAACGAAAACCCGAAATAAAATTACCCATGACGAAAAAGTACGAGCCTGCCAACGCGTTGCAGGATTTAAAGCAGTTTGGCGAGTTTGGCGGTGTAAACCCCTCAATCACAGATTCGGCCACTTACACCTTCCTGGAGGAAAAGACCATGATCGATGCCTTTACAGGCGAGGCTCAGGGCTGCTTCCTTTACTCGCGCCACTGGAACCCTTCCAATAAATACCTGTCGGATGCACTGGCAGCGCTGGAAGGCACCGAATCGGCATGGGTGACGGCATCCGGCATGGCGGCCATCACCACCACCCTGTTGCAACTGTGCAGCGCCGGCGACCACATCGTGACCAGCGTAACCACTTACGGCGGCACTTTTGCCTTCCTGCACAACTACCTGGGCAAGTTCAACATCGAGGTTACTTTTGTCAATGTTTCGGACCTGGACAGCGTTCGCAGTGCCATCCGTCCCAACACAAAAGTGCTGTACACCGAAAGCATGACAAATCCCATGCTGCAGATTTCCAACATTCCCGAACTGGCAAAGCTGTCGCATGAAAGCGGGGTGCAACTGGTGGTTGACAACACCTTTACACCCTTAATCATCAGTCCGTTTCAGTTGGGTGCCGACATTGTGGTGTACTCCATGACAAAATTCATCAATGGCAAAAACGACTGTGTGGCCGGGGCCATTTGCGCTTCGCAGGAATTCATCAACGCCATCAGCGATGTAAATTCGGGAACGGCCATGCTGCTGGGCCCCGTGCTTGATCCATTGCGTTCGTCTTCCATCCTGAAAAACCTGGGCACGCTGCACATACGCATGCAACAGCACAGCCGCAATGCCATGTTCCTGGCGGAGAAATTTCAGGAAATCGGATTGAAGTTCAACTACCCGGGGCTGCCCGTTCATCCGGACCACGAATTGATGAAATCGATCATGAATGAAAAATACGGCTTTGGGGGGATGATCGCCATTGATGTGGAAACTTCGGAGGTTGCCGGGCCGTTCATGGAAAAGATGCAGGAGGCCGGTGTGGGCTACCATGCGGTGAGCCTGGGGTACTTTAAGACCTTGTTCTCAAACTCAGGAAAGAGTACTTCGTCGGAAGTCCCCGAAGAAATACAGCGCGAAATCGGCCTCTCACCCGGACTCATCCGGTTTTCGGTAGGGCTGGACGACGACATTGAACGTACTTACGAAATGCTCAGGGGTGTACTGGAAGAGATGCAGCTGGTTTGAGTTGAAAAATAATTTTCAGTTGCAGGGTTAATAAAACCGGGAAATTTTCCTTATTGGGAATTTGGGTCCGATGCTAAAAAATACGTCGATGATATGAAAAAACCAACAATCAGAGTATCTTTGTAGAATGGAAATTAGAACAGAAATATACTTAGGAGACTGTAGAGAGGAATTAAGGAAGTTGGAAGACAATTCGATTGATTTAATCTTCACCTCACCGCCATATGCAGACCAAAGAAAAAATACTTATGGAGGAATTCATCCTGACAAATATGTTGAATGGTTTCTCCCGATAACAGAGCAACTTTTAAGAGTGCTAAAGCCATCAGGAACATTTGTGCTAAATATAAAAGAAAGAGTTATAAAAGGTGAAAGAAGTACTTATGTCATGGAAATAATCTTAGAAATGAGAAAACAAGGTTGGTTATGGACAGAAGAATATATTTGGCATAAAAAGAATAGTTTTCCTGGAAAATGGCCAAATCGGTTTAGAGATTCATGGGAAAGGTTAATCCAATTCAACAAGAATAAGAAATTCAACATGTACCAAGACGCGGTAATGGTACCAATGGGTGATTGGGCAAAGACAAGGTTAAAGAACCTTAGTGAGACAGACAAAAAGCGAGATGAATCTAAAGTGGGTAGTGGTTTGGCAAAAAAATTTCAAATTGGCTAGATAGAGAAATGGCGTATCCAACTAATGTTTTGCATCTGGCAACTGAGTGTAATAATAAAAATCATAGTGCTGCATTTCCTGAAGGACTTCCAGAATGGTTTATTAAACTTTTCACAATCCCTGGCGATACTGTACTTGATCCTTTTATGGGTTCCGGTACAACCAACTTTGTGGCAAAAAGAATGAAACGTAACTCAATTGGAATAGAAATAGTTCCTGAGTATTACGAAATGGTAAAAAAGGAAATTCAACCTATTGAACTTATACTTTTAGAACAAACTAAAAAATATGGTAAAACTAAACCTTCAGGACGTATCGCAGTACGTTGAAAATAACATTAGCCTATTCCACGAAAAAAGAATCTCCAGTCTTGATACATTAAAACTATCAAAAGTTTTAAAACGGAAGAATCCATATCTGTTTAAAGCAAAGTATGTCCTAACTGCGGAGCAAATTGTTAAAGGATTAGTTGATGCTCATATTTCCTCAAATGAAGAAACAATATTTGGAGACTGGTTAGAAGGTTTAGCAATATTTATTAATGAGAAAGTTTATGGTGGTTGGAAATCTGGAATTGTGGGAGTTGACTTAGAATTTGATAACTACAATAGAAGATACATTGTCAATATTAAGTCTGGGCCTAATTGGGGGAATAGTAGTCAAATTAATAAAATGATTTCTGATTTTAAAACTGCAAAAAGGACTTTAAGAACCAGTAGTTCTGGCATTAATATTATTTCCATAAATGGCTGTTGTTACGGTCGGGATAATAATCCTGACAAAGGTGAATATTTCAAGTACTGCGGACAAAGATTTTGGGAATTTATCTCTGGTAATACTGACCTTTACATCAAAATAATAGAACCTCTTGAATATAAAGCAAAAGAGAAGAATGATGAATTTTTACAGTCCTATTCCCAAATGATCAATAAATTCACGAGGGAATTTAGCATTGATTTTTGTAATAAGGACGGAAAAATAGATTGGGAAAGACTGGTAGTATTTAATTCATCAATAAATCCACCATCGAATAAATAAAACATTGATCCTAATACATACTCATGCTTCATGCCGCAGGTGGTTGTAAGTATGAACTCAGCCGGTTTAGCGAAATTAAAAGAAGCCTGGTTTCAATACATGACAAGATGCTGTCTCAACCCCTGAAGAAACTGGTTGACCAAGGAATCATAAACAGAAAATCCTACAGGACAATTCCTCCGTAGGTCGAATACTCGCTAACACAGGAAGGAATGCAATTGCTGCCCATTTTTAGTTCTATGCAGGGAGGGGGCTCAAAAAAGAGTCTGTAAGAATCATTATAAAAACAGAAAGATGAAAATAAATAAATGGATATCAACATTTGTCGGGGTACTGTCTGTGATTACGCTTCAGGCTCAGGTTACCTTTATTCTGGATTCCATCCCGGCCAACACCCCGGCCGGGGATGAGATTTACATTGCCGGCGATTTCAACAACTGGAACCCGGGGCAGCCGGAGTTCGTGCTTACCAAAAACAATGATGGGAAATGGGCCATTACGCTGGAAGCGCAGTCCGAGGGCAAAGTGATCTTATTCAAATTTACCCGTGGAAGCTGGGCGACGGTCGAGAAAGGGCCCGGCGGTGAGGAAATTGCCAACAGGAGCTTTACTTTCGGCAACGGTCTGACCAAATACCTGACGGTTTACAACTGGGCGGACCACAACGGTAGCGGCGATTCGAGTACGGCTGCGCAGAATGTAACCGTCATCGACGAGCATTTTTACATGCCGCAACTGGACCGTGAGCGAAGGATCTGGGTGTACCTGCCTCCGGATTACGATAATTCGTCCGACCCGTACCCTGTTTTGTACATGCACGACGGGCAAAATCTTTTCGACAACCAAGCCTCTTTTGCCGGGGAATGGGAAGTTGACGAAACCCTCAATGATTTGGCAGAAAGGGGCTTGCAGGTTCCGATTGTGGTGGGGATTGATAACGGCGGGCAGCACCGTCTGGACGAATATTCTCCCTGGCTCAACCCGCAGTACGGCGGGGGCGAAGGGGAGGCCTACATGCAGTTTATCGTGGAAACCCTCAAGCCTTTTATTGATGAAAATTTTCACACCAATCCTGACCGCAACAGCACGGGGCTGATGGGCAGTTCGCTGGGCGGGCTGATCAGCCACTACGGCGTACTTCAATACCAGGATGTGTTCAGCAAGGCCGGGATTTTTTCGCCTTCATACTGGTTCTCCGATTCGGTATGGACGTTTACAAACCTTGCCGGCATGCAGCAAAACATCCGGTTTTACCTGATGAGCGGCGCACTGGAAGGGGAGGGCACGGTGCCCAATATGCTGGCCATGGCCGACTCCCTCCGGCAGTCGGGCTTTGTCGGCGAAGATGTTAAAACGAAGGTCGTTCCCCAGGGACAGCACAACGAAAACCTCTGGCGGCAGGAGTTTGAGGAAGCGTATTTATGGTTGTTTGCTTCGTTTGCATTGGATGTTCCCGAAAACCAATCTGCGAAACCACTGCAGTTAAGCCCGAACCCCGCCCGGAAGAAGATCAGGATCAAACTCGATCAAAACATCGAAGTTGAAACACTGGAGGTCATTGACAGCAGCGGTCAGATCGTGCTCCGCACAACCGACTTCCCCGGGAGAACACTCGATGTCTCCCGGCTTCCGGCCGGTTTGTATTTCCTCCGGTTAACGACAAACGAGCATATTTACACTGCCCGCTTTGTCAGGCGGTAGGCAGTGCTTTTGAAAGGCCGGGGGTCTCCGTACGACTTTCCGGGTGGGAATTTTGCAGGGCACAGTTGTTTTCTTTTTATTTGCTGCGTTCCCCCACAAAGTGGTCTTCTTTGTATTCGAAAAGCACATTGAAAGTGGTGAGGCTGCCGTAAATGCGGGTGATGTACTGTTGGAGGTCCACTTTTT
>JAJRWG010000158.1 GCA_024276895.1 Bacteroidota bacterium | reverse complement strand
TGATGGACATTCCCGCCTTTGTCAAGGGTCGTTACAACACCCACATTATCCAGGACAACCCGGAGTACCTGGAACCCAAAGAGAGCACCTCACAAACGGTGAAAGATGTTGCCACCATTGCCGCCTTTGTTGACTACCTTTACAGGATCGAACAACATAAAAAAGCAACTCCGGAGACGGAGAACGGAAGCAACTGGAAAAAATGCGGCAGAAAAAAGAATCTTGTCCGTTTATAATTTTGAACATCAAAACCACCTGAACATGTCGTACGAAATTAAAACCAATGGCGATCTGTCTGACATCGAAATCCTGAATCGCAACGGGAATACGTTCGAAGTGCAGATTGACGGCAGAAAATACGAACTGGACCTTGTAGAAGTTGAAAAAGGCGTCTATTCCATTTTACTGGAAGGAAAATCGTACAACGTGGAACTCACCACTTCTGACAACAGAAACTACACTGTTAACACCTTGTACCATTCATTTGATGTGGAAGTTGTGGATGCCGAGACCCGCTACATGAACAACCGGAAAAAACACAGCGATGACGATGCTGCCTTCATTTCCACACCCATGCCCGGCAAAGTTGTTAAAATCCTGGTAAAAGAAGGCGATAAAGTAAAAGGTGGCGATACCGTCATCATCGTCTCGGCCATGAAGATGGAAAGTGAGTACAAAGTAGTCAACGACCGTACCATCAAGAAAATATTGGTGAGTGAAGGTGACACCATCGAAGGAAACCAACCACTCATCCTGCTTGACTAAAGCCCTGCGAAGGCTGAGGCAACAATAGCAAATAAAAACATTAACCCTTAAAGATGACAAAATTATGTCGCTGTTACCCAAAATAAAATTACTGGAAGAAAAACACAACAAAGCCGAATTAGGCGGTGGTCAGGCACGCATTGACAAACAGCATGCCGCCGGACGTAAAACAGCACGCGAACGCATTGAGGACCTCCTGGACCCTGGTACTTTTGTCGAAACAGACAAGTTCGTCACCCACCATTGCACTGATTTCGGGATGGAAAAAAACAAGATCCTTGGCGACGGCGTTGTCACCGGTTACGGAAAAATTGACGGCAGGCTGATGTATGTTTTTGCCCAGGATTTTACGGTTTTCGGAGGCTCGTTGAGCCGCACCAATGCCGACAAGATCATCAAGGTCATGGACCTGGCCATGAAAATGGGAGCGCCGGTTATCGGTCTGAACGACTCGGGCGGCGCCCGTATCCAGGAAGGGGTGGAAAGCCTCGCCGGCTATGCCGATATTTTTTACCGCAATGTCCGCAGCTCGGGTGTCATCCCACAGATTTCAGCAGTGCTCGGCCCTTGCGCAGGTGGCGCCGTTTACTCCCCGGCCATCACCGATTTTATTTTGATGGTGAAAGAAACTTCCTACATGTTTGTTACCGGTCCTGATGTGATTAAAACCGTCACCAACGAGGAGGTAACCATGGAAGACCTGGGCGGAGCCATGACCCACAACCAGACCAGCGGCGTGGCGCATTTCACCGCCGAAGACGACGAGCAGGCCATGATGATGATCAGGGAACTGATGAGTTTCCTGCCTTCCAACAACCTGGAAGACCCGCCCAGAAAAGTCTGTACCGATGACCTGGAACGGGAAGAGCCTTCCCTTGATGATGTCATCCCCACCGATCCCAACAAGCCGTACAACATGATGGACATCATCCTGCCGACAATCGATGACGGCCATTTTCTGGAGGTGCAACCCCATTTTGCCAAAAACATCATTGTAGGTTTTGCGCGTATCGCAGGCCGTCCGGTGGGCATCGTGGCCAATCAGCCGGCTGCGCTGGCCGGAGTACTTGACATCAACAGCTCTGTCAAGGCGGCGCGTTTCGTTCGTTTTTGCGATGCTTTCAACATTCCCCTGGTCACTTTTGAAGATGTCCCGGGTTTTCTGCCCGGTACCGCCCAGGAGTTTGGCGGCATCATCAAACACGGTGCAAAACTGCTGTATGCTTTTGCCGAAGCCACCGTCCCCAAAATTACCATCATTACCCGCAAAGCATACGGCGGTGCTTACGATGTGATGTCCAGCAAACACATTGGCGCCGATTACAACTTTGCTTATCCGACAGCCGAAATTGCCGTGATGGGCCCCGATGGCGCCGTAAACATCATTTATCGTAATAAACTTGAAGACGACGAAGCCCGGAAAAAGGCCGTGAGCGATTATCGTGAAAACTTTGCCAGTCCGTACAAGGCTGCCGAGTTGGGATATATTGATGAAATTATTTTCCCGCACAACACCAGGAAAAAACTGATCCAGGCGTTGGAAATGACCCAGAACAAATCGGAAAGCAATCCGCCCAAGAAACACGGAAACATTCCTTTGTAGGGAGTAGAATGGGAATTTATTCACTGCCGGTTAAGGGGGGCAGCAGCAGCCGACTTTTCTAAAATCTGAGGTACTTCCGTTCGAACAACAGCAGCCAGGCCACACCGATGGTGATGGACGAATCGGCAATGTTGAAGATGGGTCTGAAGAAAATGAAGCGCTGGTCTCCGCTGAACAGAAAATCAGGCAGCCAGCCGGGCAACTCTGAACGGTGCAGCACCACCAACGGGAAATAAAGCATGTCAACTACCCGGCCATGCAGAAAGCCTGCATAACCCGGATGTGCCGCCGAAGCAAACTGTGCCACTGTGTGGTAGCTGCTTTCGGTAAACAGCAAACCGTAAAAGGCGCTGTCGATGATGTTGCCGAGGGCACCTGCAAAAATCAGGGATATACTGAATATCAACCCGAAAGAAGTCTTTTTTCGGGTAAGCACAAACAGGTAAATCCCGATGGCGAACACGGCCAGTATCCTGAAAACACTCAGTGTGATTTTTCCCCACTCACCACCGAACTGCAGGCCGAAGGCCATGCCGTAATTCTCGGTAAAATAGAGCCGGAACCAGCTGCCCAGCACCGGGATCTCCTCACCGATAGTCATGTTCAGCTTGATCCAGAACTTAAAAGCCTGGTCGATGACGAGCACCAGAAAAATGATCAAAAATGCTTTTTTCAAGGAAAAGTAGGCTAAGCTTAGTTTGATATTCTTTGCGGTGCCGATTGTTTCAGTTTGGCATCAATGCTCAGGGTGGCATGAGGTACTGCACGCAGCCGTTCCTTGCTGATAAGTTTACCTGTCACACGGCAAATACCGTAGGTTTTGTTCTCAATACGCACCAGGGCATTTTCAAGGTTTGTAATAAAACGTGATTGACGTGCTGCCAGTCTGCTGTTCTCCTCTTTGGAAAGAACCTGCTGTCCTTCTTCCAGAACCTTAAAGGTCGGCGAAGTGTCATTGGTGTCGTGTTCACTGTGGTTCGTGTATGCCTCCGTAAGCAGTTTCAAATCTGCACGCGCCTTTTCCAACTTTTCCAGAATGATTTGCCTGAACTCTTCAAGCTCTTCATCGCTGTACGAAACTTTCTTTTTCTCACTATCACTCATGGTCGTAACTTATTTAATTCAGATGGTTGATCAAATACTGTCTAAATATACAATTATTTTTTCAAATCCGAATGTTCAACATTAATTTTAACTTACCTTACTGTTTTTCAAGGCTCAACCTGACGGTAGTACCTTCGGGAAGCTCCAGTTCAAACAGGTTTTCCCGGTCAATTTTTTCTACAAATTCAAGTGTTGCCAGTGTTTCAGAACAAATGTAGCCGGTAAAGCCGGCAAAGGCCTTATCGGTTGATCCGTTCTTTTCGATGTGAAGACGGATGCGGTCGGTGACCTCCAGCCCCAGGTCCTTGCGCAGGTTCTGGATGCGGTTGACCAATTCCCGAGCGAGACCTTCGGCCTCCAGTTCGGGGGTCAGGTTCAGGTCCAGGGCAACGGTCAGGCTGTCCTGCGTGGCAACGCTCCAGCCCGGAATATCTTCGGTGCTGATTTCCACATCCTCGGCCTGAAGCACGATTTGCTCGTCTTCAATCTGAAGTGTAAAGCTGTTTTCAGCTTCAAATCTCCGGATGTCTTCCTGGCTGAAACGGGCAACGGCTGCCGAAATAAGTTTCATCAGCTTGCCGTACTTGGGGCCCAGACTTTTAAAGTTGGGCTTGATTTTCTTCACCAGGATGCCCGACTCGTCGGTGATGTACTCAATTTTTTTCACGTTGACCTCCGAAAGGATGAGGTCTTCCACATCCGACACCACCTCGCGGAAATGTTTGTCAAGGACGGGAATCATGATCCTCTCCAGCGGCTGGCGTACCCTGATGTTGTTCTTCTTGCGTAGCGACAACACCATGGACGAAATCTTTTGTGCCAACTCCATCCTTTCTTCCAGGCCTTTGTTGATGAGGGTTTCATCAGCCACGGGGAAATCAGTCAGGTGGACTGAGATGGCATCCAGCCTGTTGGTGACGGTGTTCAGGTCAACAAAAATCCGGTCGGTAAAAAAGGGCGCGATGGGTGATGCCAGTTGCGCCACTACCTCGAGGCAGCGGTACAGCGTTTGGTAGGCTTCAATCTTATCCCTGGCGTAACTTCCTTTCCAGAATCTGCGACGCGACAACCTGACGTACCAGTTGCTCAGATGCTCGTTGACAAAATACTGAATGGCCCGGCCTGCTTTGGTGGGCTCGTAAGCAGCGTAAGCCTCGTCAACCGTTTTAATGAGCGAGTTCAACTCGGATAGTATCCAGCGGTCGAGCTCGGTACGCTGACTGACAGGAATTTCTTCTTCGCTGTACGTAAAGCCGTCGATGTTCGCATAGAGGGCAAAAAAGGCATAAGTGTTGTACAGCGTACCCAGGAATTTTCTCCGCACTTCATCAATGCCGGCCATGTCAAACCGCAAATTGTCCCAGGGCTGCGAATTGGTGATCATGTACCAACGGGTGGCATCGGGACCGAACTTTTCAATGGTTTCAAACGGGTCAACTGCATTGCCCAGCCGTTTCGACATCTTGTTTCCTGCCTTGTCGAGCACCAGCCCGTTGGAGACTACCGTTTCAAAAGCCACCGAATCGAAAAGCATGGTGGCGATGGCATGCAGGGTAAAAAACCAGCCCCTTGTTTGGTCCACCCCTTCGGCAATGAAATTGGCCGGGAAATTCCGTTCAAAGACATCTTCGTTTTCAAAGGGGAAGTGGAGCTGGGCATAAGGCATGGAGCCCGAATCGAACCAAACGTCAATCAGTCCGGGCTCACGGTACATGGGTTGGCCGCTGTCTGATACCAGGATGATCTTATCCACAAAAGGACGGTGAAAATCAAAGGTGCTGTAATTTTCGCTGCTCATGTCGCCGGGCACGAAAGCTTCCATGAGGTTTTCATCCATCAAACCTGCCTCTACCGCACGCTCAACCTCGGTCTTTAACTCGGCTGCTGAACCAAGAACTTTCAATTCTTTCCGGTCCTTTGTCACCCAGACGGGAAGCGGAACACCCCAGAAACGCGAGCGCGACAGGTTCCAGTCAACCAGGTTTTCCAGCCAGTTGCCGAAGCGGCCTTCGCCGGTTGCCCGTGGTTTCCAGGTGATGGTTTTGTTCAGCTCGATCATCCGTTCTTTGAGGGCGGTGGTTTTTACGAACCAACTGTCGAGCGGGTAGTACAGCACGGGCTTGTCGGTACGCCAGCAGTGGGGATAGTTGTGCACGTGTTTCTCAATGCGGAAAGCCTTGTTTTCCTTTTTCAGGTTGACGGCAATGTCGATGTCCAGCGTGGTTTGCGCATCAGTGAGTTCGTCGCTGTAGGCATTTTTGACAAAACGCCCGGCAAACTCGCCGTACTTTTTTGTGTCCACCTGCTTACTGACAAACGCATCGTCCAGGTCTTCGATCCTGAAAAACCGGCCTTTCAGATCAACCATCGGTCTGCGCTCTCCTGCCTTGTCGATAAGGATCAGGGGCGCAATGCCCAGGACTTTCGCTACACGGTCGTCGTCAGCTCCAAAGGTAGGGGCAATGTGTACAATTCCGGTACCGTCTTCGGTCGTTACAAAATCGCCGGGGATGACCTCAAAGGCTTTGCCCGTGGGCCGCACCCAGGGAAGCAATTGCTCGTAACCCACACCGGTGAGTTCGAAACCCTTGCATGTGCCCAGCACTTTGTAGGGTAGTTTTTTATCGCCTGCTTTGTATTCTTCAAATGGTAGGTCCTTGTTTTTTTCACTGAAATAAGCATTCAGTCGCTCTTTGGCAATGATTACGGTGATGGGCTCGCCGGTGTAAACATTAAAGGTTTTGACTTTGACGTAATCAATTTTATCGCCTACGGCCAGTGCGGTGTTCGAAGGCAGGGTCCACGGGGTTGTAGTCCAGGCCAGGAGGTAGAGGTCGCCCTCCACATCGTCAAAAAGTTTTTCGGATGCTTCGTGTCGAAGGACTTTGAACTGGGCCACGACGGTGGTGTCGGTAACATCGCGGTAGCAGCCCGGCTGGTTCAGCTCGTGGGTGCTGAGGCCTGTCCCTGCGGCAGGTGAATAAGGCTGGATGGAGTAACCTTTGTACAACAAGCCTTTGTCGTAAAGCTGCTTCAACAGGTACCACACCGTTTCGATGTACTTGTTGTCGAAAGTGATGTAAGGATGCTCCAGGTCAACCCAGTAGCCGATTTTTTCCGTCAGCTCATCCCAGAGGTCTTTATACTTTAGTACTTCTTTGCGGCAGGCCTTGTTGTAGTCTTCGATGCTGATTTTTTTCCCGATGTCCTCTTTGGTGATGCCCAGTGTTTTTTCAACACTGATCTCCACCGGAAGTCCGTGGGTATCCCAGCCTGCTTTACGTTCCACGTATTTTCCCTTGAGGGTTTGGTAGCGGCAAAACAGGTCTTTGATGGCCCTGGCCATTACGTGGTGGATGCCCGGCACGCCGTTGGCCGAAGGTGGTCCCTCGTAAAACACAAAAGGTTCGTTGCCTTTGCGGTTTTCAAGGCTCTGCCTGAAAACCTGGTGTGTTTTCCAGTAAGCACCAATTTCCCGCGCTACTTCGGGCAAATTAAGCTGTTTGTATTCTTTGTACCTGGTTGCCATCAAAAGCCTTTATTACAGAGACTGTTGCTGTTGTCTCTTCCGTTTCATAAACCGGCTGCAAAACTAAACAAATTTATATGACCTAAAATGCTTTGCGACGGAAAATGAAAGAGGGTTCCCGTATGGCACCAATTGCGGTTTTTCCAGTTGCCAAATCTTTCACCATTTCCCGGACTGTTTGCTGATTTTTCTGCAATAACTTTACACTCCCGCAGTGGATGTCCGGGCCAAACTCAACAACAGGGAGGAGGGCAAAAAAAACGCGAAACTTTCGTTTGGAAAGCCTCGCGCAATTTTCATTTGCAGAAGTTCCTGTCAGGACACTTCCACGTTCACGTCGTCGCTGTGCCACAAACCGTGTTTGGTGCAAAACGACATGGCGGACAGTTTCAGATTCTTTTGGGGAACGATGTGAAAATCGACTTCCACATGGCCCGACTGGTTGCCCAGGGTTCCGGGAGGGAAAGTAGCTTGTGCAAGCATCAAATCGCCATTCCACAACTGTACCCAGGCAATGTAATGGTCAAAATCGTCAGGATGCGTGTACTCATCACCCAACTTTACCGTTACTTTAAACTTTTCACCGGCCTTTGCCGTGCTCTCGCAGTGAATGAATGGGGAATGCCTGTCAATGTAATCCTTCTTGGCTTCCCTGTCTATTGTTGAAATGTCAACATACTTATTAATCTTCATCTTTTTAAATTTTAGTGGTTAATCATTCAGACTGCAAAGTTACTGAATAATTTGTTTGGTATTGCAATCTATCTGGAATGATTCTTAATAAATCTTAAGAAAGATATCCTGGCGGAAAAATCTGCCGTTTGGGCACAGCCCGAAAACTGAAAGGAAAACTAAAAAGGCTGCCCTGCCGGGCAGCCTTTACAGCATTAACCACACTTGGTGTGACCGCAAGCCTTGCAAATCAGGCATCCGTCTTCGTACACCACAGTATCTTCGCCACACTCGCTGCAAGTGGTATCTACAGCGATGGTGCCGTCAGGCACAAAACGTTTCAGGGCCCGTACCACACCATTTTTCCAGGTGTTGATGTTGTCTTCGTCAACGTTGAGATTCGACACCAGGTCAATAACGTAATTTAACGGCATACCGTGACGGAGGACGCCCGAAATGAGTCTTGCATAATTCCAGAAGGTTTGGTCAAAAGACCTGGAAAGTCCCTCAAATGTGACTTTGTAACCCTGTTTGTCTTCAAATTGAAAATCGTAACGTGTAGGTTCGTCCTTGACTTTGTTTTTGATAACCCATCCCTTTTCGACCCAGGGCGGCAGGAAGAAGTCTTCGGCAGGCCCGGTAAAGATCTCATAGGGCTTGTTGTTGATTTTTCCGATAACGGCAATCCATTTTTCGTAGTTGTTCTGAAACCGCACCACATTGGCCTCGATGATCTTTGGGCGTGAAGGCGCCTTGGTTTCATGGAAAGTTTCTTTATCGTCAGGCTTTTTGTCGTTGCTGACCAAAACGCCGGCCCGGGAACCTTCCCGGTAAATGGTGATCCCTTTACAACCGCTTTCCCAGGCAGTGAGGTAAATCTTGCTGACCAGGTCTTCGGTGGCATCTTTCGGAACATTGACGGTTACGCTGATGGAATGGTCAACCCATTTCTGGATATCGCCCTGCATTTTTACTTTACTTACCCAATCAATGTCGGCGGACGAGGCCTGGTAGTAAGGTGATTTTTCGATGATCTTATTCAGTTCCTCGTCGGGTTTGGTTTTTACATCGTCAATGTCGTAGCCATTTATTTTCAGCCACACCTCAAACTTGGGATGGAAAACATTGTACTCTTCCCAGGTGTCGCCCATTTCGTCCACAAACGAAACCACTGCGTTTTTGTCGCTGGGATTGACCTTGCGACGGCGCTTGTAGGAAACCATGAAAACGGGTTCAATTCCCGATGTTGTCTGCGTGCAGATACTTACGCTGCCGGTAGGGGCAATGGTCAGCATGGAAATGTTGCGACGGCCCACCTTTTTCATTTTTTCGTAAACGGCGGGGGCATTTTCCCTGATGCGCAAAATAAAAGGATTGTCCTTTTCCCTTTCGGTATCGTAAATGGGGAACGGGCCGCGTGCTTCGGCAAGGTCAACCGACGAGCGGTAAGACTCAATGGCCAGAATTTTGTGTACTTCGGTAGAGAACTTGATGGCGTCATCGGAACCGTAACGCATCCCCAGTGCGGCAAGCATGTCGCCTTCGGCGGTGATTCCGATGCCCGTCCTGCGTCCCTGTAAGGATTTTTCACGGATTTTTTCCCAAAGTCTTTTTTCCACAAATTTGATTTCTTCGTCTTCGGGGTCAGCATTAATCTTTGCCAGTATGGCTTCTACCTTTTCAACTTCCAGGTCAACAATGTCGTCCATGATGCGTTGTGCAATGCTCACATGCTCAATAAACAGATCGCCATTGAACACGGCCTTTTCGGTAAACGGATTTTCAACATAACTGTACAGGTTGATGGCCAGCAGGCGGCAACTGTCGTACGGACAAAGCGGTATCTCGCCGCAGGGGTTTGTGGAAACGGTGTGGAAACCGTAGTCGGCATAGTTATCGGGAATGGATTCGCGCAGTACCGTATCCCAGAACAGTATGCCCGGTTCGGCAGAAGACCAGGCATTGTGGATGATTTTGTTCCAAAGCTTGCGGGCACTAATTTCTTTTACATATTTCGGCTCTTCAGCATTGATAGGATACTGCTGCCGGTAGGTTTGGTTTTCCTTCACCGCCTGCATAAACTCATCGTCGATTTTGATGGAAACATTGGCACCCGTGACTTTTCCGCTTTCCATCTTGGCATCGATGAAATGTTCCGAGTCGGGATGCTTAATGCCGATGCTGAGCATCAGTGCCCCCCTTCGTCCGTCCTGGGCCACCTCTCGGGTTGAGTTGGAATACCTTTCCATGAAAGGCACCACTCCTGTTGAGGTGAGTGCTGTATTTTTCACCGGGCTGCCGGCCGGCCTGATGTGGGTGAGGTCGTGTCCGACGCCCCCACGGCGTTTCATCAGTTGTACCTGTTCCTGGTCAATCTTTAAAATGCCGCCGTATGAATCGGAAGCGCCTTCGTTACCAATGACAAAACAATTGGACAGCGACGAAATCTGAAACGGGTTGCCGATTCCGGCCATTGGGCTCCCGGCAGGAATGATGTATTTAAACCTGTCGAGCACCTCAAATATTTTTTTTTCGCTTAAGGGGTCAGGATAGCGGCTTTCGATGCGTGCAACTTCACGGGCGATGCGGCGGTGCATATCTGCCGGTGTCAATTCGTAATAATCCCCGTGGCAGTCTTTCACCGCGTACTTATTCATCCACACATTGGCAGCCAGGAGGTCACCGTTGAAATATTCGGTTGCGGCCTCCAGCACTTGCTGGTGGTTGTATTTTTTTTGCTGAACGTCCGGTTTTTCAACCGGCGGTTGTTCATCCTGCTTTAATTTTTCAGGTGTAAATCCGGCGATTTGTACTTTTCCGTTTTCCGGTTGTTTTCGTTCCTCCAGAACCTTATCGTAAAAGCTCTTTTCCTCCTTTTTTATTTCTTTCACTTCCAATGATGCCTCGCTGTTGCTTTCGTCGAAATTAAGGTAAAGGTTGTTTTCCATACGGCACGCGGATTAACTTGTTAATGTTTAATATATTTCTAAATATCAGGGTGTTATGAAAACGAGAAGGTCTGCTATTTTCGGATGCAATATACTGTACAAATATGCTGTGAGCAGAAATATTTTATCAACATTTGAACAATGAAAGGTGAAAAAAAAATGAAGTGGCAGTTAGTAAGGTGTTTATAAAAAATCAGAGGGGTGAAAAAAAATTTTGGCACAGTTTTAACAGTAAAAAATTAAAATCTGTCCGTTTTTTTTTCCCCATGATTTTCATTCGTCTGCGAGAACGGCTCCACGACTGTTAAAAGTCGAGGCTGAGCGAAAAATAATAAATCGGTTTACCCACTTTGTAATCGTCAACACCCCATGCCACATCACCCCGGATAAAATATCCGAGCAAATGGATGCGTGCACCGAAACCAAATCCCCCCACAATGGGTTCTTTTTGCACCTCGACAGAAATGTGGAAGGGCCCGGTGTCAACATAACGTGTGTACAGTGAATTGCTTTTTGAATAAGGGCTTACCCCGGTCCAGGCGGTACCGATGTCGCCGAAGCCCACAAGCTGGAAATTCCGCAGGAATCCGGAGCTTAACGGGGTTTTGGAAAAGTATTGAAATATCGGGAAGCGCAGTTCGCTGTTGATGACCGCAAAGCTATTACCGTTGCGGATGTTTTGATTGAAACCACGCATGTTCGTTGCCAGTGTCTGGTAGGCATAGTTGCGGTCAAAATCAATGGGTGTTTCATTGTTGAATTTTGGCCAAACCCAGTTGTCAACTCCTCCCATATAATAAATGAGCGGGCTGTCGCCAAAGGAGGTGCTGGCCGCAAAACGGTTGGCCCAGATGAAATTCCGGTGAATGCGGGTGTACTTCCTGAAATCGACACCCAAAACCACCAGGTTGTATTTTTCCTGTGTCTTGACGATGCTGCCGTCACGTACCAGGCCGATCATGTTGTCGTACTCGACAAATATTTTATAACGCGTGCCAAGGTAAAGGTTCAGGCCCAGGGTACGTGTGTTGTCAAAAACCAGTTCTCCCTTCACACCGACCCAGTTGGCGTACTGATTGGAAAACTCAAGCGTTTGCTGATCAACTGCCGAAGCAACGTACATGTCGTTCCGGTATTTCGCCGTGCCCCTGATGCTCAGCGCCTCGTTAAAGGGCCATTTCAGGATGTAAAATATCTCGTGGGTGTGTATCTTGAAAAGAGAATTGCTGTACGGCGGTGTGGTGTTGCGGTGAAAAACGACTTCCTGGTCCAGGCGCCTTTTTAAATTGGAATAACTAAAAAGGTATTCGTTGTTCACCAGGCTGAAGTTGAACCTGACCCCTCCCACAAAACGGTGGTCTTCCATCAAATCGTTTACCCCCATCTGCAGGAAAACATTGAAACCGGGGTTCAGGTAAATGGGGCCTCCACCGGTAAACGGTTGGTAGCTGTAATT
Organism: Bacteroidota bacterium; assembly: GCA_024276895.1. GTDB lineage: Bacteria > Bacteroidota > Bacteroidia > Bacteroidales > F082 > B6-G9. The sequence continues at coordinate 31,791 of JAJRWG010000158.1, read as the reverse complement.
AATGTAGTTGAAATCAATTTGCGAAATCATGTCGTTGATGAAATACTCTGTGTAGTAATTCCTGCGTTTGGGGATGACAAACTTATCGCTTTCTTCCTGTCCGCTAACCGAAGTCAGCAGCGAACCAAACAGATCAGACTGTCCTTTTCTGCCCCTTGTTTTCTTTTTGGGTTTCCCGATGTATTCGTTGCCTTTATCGTCAATGTACACCATCACAAAGTGTTTCTTTTTCTTGATCTCGGGCAGGGGTTCTTCCTCGGTTTTCTCCTCGGGCTTACGTGCTGCGATCTTTTCCTTTTTTGCCTGCGCCGCCACTTCAGCCATTTTCTGCTTTTTTTTCAGCCTTGCCATGTAGTTGGTGATGGCCGGCTGTACTGTGGTGGTTTCATCGTAGTTGCTGACGGGCTCGATAAATATTTTCCACAGGTTATCCTCGAAATACAAAAGAGCCTTTTTGCCTGCTTTCAGGCTGATGTGCTGGTCGATGATGCTGCGGGTGTAATCAGTAGTGGCCTTGGAGTGGACAAAGTAGCGGTAATGGATGGCCGTGTCAACCGAACTGACCGTGCTGTCAATAGCTGCCAGGTAGCTGTTGACGATGCCGCTTTCATCACTTAAATAGGAAATGGTGTTGAAACCGTAGGACTCAGGCCTGAATTCGTCAGCCAGGGGGGTCTGCGTAATTCTTCTCAAAATACGGTTCTGATTGGCGTAATCGTAAACAAATAAATCGAAATGATTGGGAAGGTCCAGAATATTTCCGGGTTCGACGCCCAGTGTGTCGTTTTCACGGTTTGAGCTGAAAACAATTTGCGATGAATTGTTGATGAACCGCGGATGCAAATCAGAATAAATATCGTTGGTGATACTTTGGAAGGTGCTGGCCGAAATATTAAAGACAAATATATCACTTTGGCCTTTTCTGACCGCCGACATCACCATAAAACGGCCGTCGTCCGAATAGGCAAAATCGGTTACTTTCTGTACCTCGTAAATAATCTGTTTGGTCACCTTTCTCTCTTCGATGTTGTACAGGTAAAGCCAGGGCATCCCCTTATCTTCGATGATGTAAGCCAGCAGTTTTCCGGTAGGATGCCAGGCCAGCAGGGGGTAACTGTAATCGGTTTTGGTGTCGATCATCACCCCCTTTTTCAGTATTTTTTTCCGTTTGCCGGTGGAAAGGTCTTCCAGGTAAATCCTGTATTTTCCCATCTCGTTGGTGGTATAGGCAACATACTCTCCAAAGGGACTGATGTGCGGCTGGCCCACAACCACATCGGATTTGTAACGCATTTTCAATAAGTTCCCGGGATGGTCGCCGGATGTTGCGAAGGCTTCATACTCTTTGATGTAAAAATTACGCCATTCTTTGACCAGTGTCTTGAAAGGAATCCCAAGTACGTACAGAATCCCTTTGTCGATGCTGTTGCTCACCCCGGTCATGTGGATGATGTTGCTGACGGCTGCCCGGCCGTATTGCAGGGCGATGAACCGCCACAGCGAATGGCCGGCGAAAACGGCGTCTTCTCCCGTCAGGTTGTTCAGTTTGTCGTACCTGCCGCTTAAAATACCATCACGCACACGGTTGTCATATTCCACGTCCCAGTCCTTGCTCAGCCACGAAACGATGCCCACCTTGTACCAATTGGGCAGCGAAAAGAAAGTGCTTGTTTTCACCTGCTTGCCCAGGCTTCCGCCAAACATCATCTGATTGAACATCACCTCGGCTATCCCGGCCCTGATTTCGTCCTCGAACTTGACATGGTTGCCGTCGAAATACAAAAACACCTTGGAGCCGATGATGTGTGTCACCCCGCCGGTGTTGTAGCTTTCGTTGGTCAGCAAGCCGATGTTGCTTTGTTTCAGGTCGGTCAGGCTGTTGAAAATGATGAATTGTATCCTTTTGTCCAGGCGGCTTTCCAGCTTGTTTTCGATGAGCGGGATTTGCTGCTGTGCATAACGGGCCGTGTACTGGGCAAGTTCCTTGCCGTTGAGGTAAAAGTAGGTATCGAAATCGTCGAACTTGTAAAAGGTCCAGAGGAACTCCTTGTACTGCACCCGGTTTTTACCGAAAGTCATGTTGGAACCATTGTAAAACTGGGCCTGCGAAACCGTCGCAAGAAAAGCCACGGCAAACGTCAGAAGCAAAGGTTTCAGCCATCTGAAACCCGGCCTTTGTGTAAACAAGCCCAATAGCACTGGTGTTTCGGTTTTATAAATTGCTAAAATATAACAAAAATCAAACCGTTTTAGTATGATAAAAACTGTTAAACGGTCGTTAAAGACGGGCAATAAAATTAAAAATCCGTTCAAGGAAAAATCACAGCAGTAAAAGTCTTGCTGCCTGTCAGGTACCGCTTACTGTTTCGCGGCGATGGTTTCAATCTCGATCAAAACACCCAGGGGCAATTCTTTTGCAGCAAAAGCCGCGCGGGCCGGCGGGTCTTCGGGATAGTATTTCCCGTACACCTCGTTCATGGCTTTGAAATTGGCCATGTCGCTCAGCAGACAGGTGGATTTAATCACATCCGAAAAGGCGTAACCCGCTTCGTCAAGGATGGCGGCAATGTTTTTCATCACCTGTTCGGTCTGTTCGGTGATGCCGCCATCGACGATCTTTCCCGTTTCCGGGTCAATGGGAATTTGTCCTGAAATAAAGAGCATGCCGTTACTTTCAACAGCCTGGCTGTAAGGGCCGATGGCCGCGGGTGCGTTGGGGGCGTGGACGATCTTTTTCATTGATTTGCTTTTGGGTCAAATGTAGGAAAATTTTCAGGAGGGTGGACTGCAATTTTTCAAGAAAGCTAGTCCGGAAAAACTTTTCTATTTTTACCAAAACTTTAACTTTTTAAAATATGTACAATCCCCCTGACTATTACCAGGTTGACGAATTACTGACCGACGAGCACAAAATCATCCGCTCGGCCATGCGCGACTGGGTTGACCGTTCGGTCATGCCCGTTATCGAAGAAGCAGCACAAAAGCACAGCTTTCCATCCCACCTGACGAAAGAAATGGGTGAGATCGGTGCCTTCGGGCCTTTCATCCCCGAAAAATACGGCGGTTCGGGCCTTGACCATATTGCCTACGGGCTGATCATGACTGAACTGGAAAGGGGCGATTCGGCCATCCGCTCGGCAGCTTCGGTACAGACCTCGCTGGTAATGTACCCCATCTACACTTTTGGCAACGAAGAACAAAGAATGAAATACCTGCCGAAACTGGCCACCGGCGAGTGGGTGGGCGCGTTCGGACTGACGGAGCCCAACCACGGCTCCGACCCGGGCAGCATGCTCACAAGGTTTGAAGACAAAGGTAGCCACTACCTGCTCAACGGCGCCAAAATGTGGATCACCAATTCACCCATCGCCGATGTATCTGTGGTTTGGGCGAAAGATGAAAACGGGAAAGTGCGTGGCCTGCTGGTTGAAAAAGGGATGAAAGGTTTCACAGCCCCTGAAACCAAAGGAAAATGGTCGCTCCGTGCTTCGCTGACCGGAGAGCTTGTTTTCGATAATGTAAAAGTTCCAAAAGAAAATTTGTTGCCAAACGTTGAAGGCCTAAAAGGCCCGCTCATGTGTCTGAACTCGGCCAGGTACGGCATTGCCTGGGGAGTCATCGGCGCGGCCATGGACTGCTACGATACGGCTTTGCGCTATTCCCTGGAAAGAAAACAATTCGGCAAACCCATCGCCTCCTTCCAGTTGCAGCAAAGAAAGCTGGCCTAAATCCTCACCGAGATCACCAAAGCACAGTTGCTGGCCTGGCGGCTGGGCGTTTTGAAAAACGAAGGGCGGGCCACACCGGCCCAGATTTCAATGGCCAAACGCAACAATGTTGAAATGGCCCTGAAAACCGCCCGCGAAAGCCGGCAGATACTGGGTGCCATGGGCATCACAGGCGACTTCCCCATGATGCGCCACATGATGAACCTGGAATCGGTCATCACCTACGAAGGTACCCACGACATCCACCTGCTGATCACCGGCATGGATATTACAGGGATTGCCGCTTTCAGTTAGCGACGGCGTTAAGGAGAAACTTTTCCAAAGTTTTGAACTTTGGAAAAGTTAAAACAAAACCCACAAAAAAATGGCGCTTCAAGGCGCCATTTTTTTGATTACACAGATGTTACCTACTCACCGTTCCTTTGGGGAAGTTCAGGTTTTGTCCCATTTCGTAAACCATGTGATCAACAGCCGAAGCGGGGATGCCCTGCACCAGCGGTTTCAGGGTAAAGGGCATGGGGCTGTTGTCGGGCGAAGGCTCGATGCTGATGACTGCCGTTCCCCCGGCAATATCAGTGGGGAAGCTAAGTCCCGAAGGCGCATTTACCAGGAAATCTTCTCCCGGGAAAAAGCCGTCCGGTCCGTTCACATCGGGCAGCGGTTCCATGCCGCTGTAGGGATCGGCCATGTCAGTGGCGGCAGCCATGGTGAAGGTACCGGTGGTCACCTGTTTCCCCTCAACAACCACCCAGCCTTCGTACTTCAAGCCATCGGGAAGTTCCGGAAGCATCAGTCCGGTTGTGGGGGTGCCTGTGGCCAGGTCCAGAAACCAGATGCCGCTGTTTTCATCGGTCTCACCTCCGTTGGTGGGGGTGGCCAGGATGTATTTACCGGCAGCACCGCTGAAATCGCCTACCGGCGAAATATCCAGCGAAGCTGTATTTCCGTTGAAATCGCCGGCTAAAATCTTTGTGGCGGCCGGGCCGGGATCAGCATCATTTTTCGGTTCAATGGACAAAACAAATTTGGTGGCCATGTCAACATCGTCGGCATTCAGTTCAAAGCTTGTTTTCGAGGGCATGCCCGAAGCATTCACGGTAAAAGTTCCGGTGGAAACGGGTGATCCGTTCACGATCAGCCATCCTTCGTAAACAAAATCGCCGCCCAGGTCTTCCAGGCCGCTGAAGTTCACGGTGATGCTTTTCATGTTATCGGGTTTGGGATCGGTGTCATCTTTTTTACAGGATGAAATCAGTACAAGGCCGATGAGTGCGGCTAAAATCAATTGTGTTTTTTTCATTTTCGAGTTTTTAAGTGAAAGAATTGTGATTACAATAGTGCTTATGAAAATGAAAGGAAAAAGGTTGCCCGGGGGATTAAAAAAAATAGATAATTCCCAGTTTCAGGTTGAAACCGTGGACGTAGGTGGACATGTTTTCCTGGAGGTTAATTTGGGTGATACTGCCGAAATAACGTGCTGACGCACCGATCTGAAACGGGCCGGAGAGTTTGTAATTCACCCCCGTACCCAGGTAAAAGCCAAGATAGTTTACGGTGTAGGAAGGATGGCCGACCATTTGCTGCTCCACCACTTCCATTTCGTTACCAAGGTGCAGTATCCTGGAAGAAAAGCTGGTGGCATCTTTGATGGCACGGCTGTACCTCAGTCCGCCCTCGGCAAGCCAGTTGAAACGGTAGTGCCTGAGCATGTTGAATTCAACACCCAGGGGGATGGAAAAATAAATCACGCTTTGGCGGGTTTCCATTTCCGATTGCATGGGCTCACCGTCGGGCAGGGTATCGGAAGCGGAAAACTGATAGGTGATCTCCGTTTCGATCTCCCCGAAAGGGGTGGGCATGGGCACCGCGGAAGTATTTTGTTTCAGACCGCCAGGCATGGGCTTTTCGGTGGAATTGTCGTAGGCAAAATCAACCATCGACTTTGCCCGGCTTTTGATTTCCGAACTTTCCACGCCCGTTACAAGCGCAAAACGGTTGGAAATGTAATATTTCAGTTCGAGGCCGTAGTTGGTCGAGTACAGGAACATGTTTTCGGTTTTGATCAGACCGGGAACCATTTCACCAGTCAGGTAAGTGGAGGTCAGGGTCGGAAGAAAAATCAATCCCGCACCGAATTTTCCTTTCAGTTCGACCGGTTCCCTTGGCGTTTCGGGTTCTTCGGTCAGGATTTTTCTTTCGTCTTCTTGAATTTCAACGGTGTCGCGAATGGTCAGCCGGGAAAGCCGGGGAGTTAAAAAAGCGATGGTGGCAGCACTTTCTACCCGGACAAAGCCTGCAGGGCCTGTTGCAACAAAATCTTCAATATAAGTTTCAGCCTGGTTTTTTACATGCACGGAGCCTGGGCGTTCCGGCACTTTAGCGACTGAGGTTTTATTTTTTGCCGGGCCGGCAGGAAAGGACGGATTTTTTTGGGAAGAAACATTTTCATCATTAAAGTCTGCTTGGGCTTTTTCTTCCGGAATTCCCGACCGGGTCAGTGAACTGTTTCCGGCATTTTTGTTCCGGTTTTGAGGTGTATTTTCTGTTTTTGAAACAACAGTTTCTTTGTCTGAAACGGGCAGGTTGTCGCGTCCGGCGGGCATAAAAAGTGTAATAATGAAGGCCGCAAGGATCACCGAACCAAGCATGTAAAAATATTTCCAGGGGATGAAAATACCTTTTTTCTTTTGAATCTCGGGAAGCACATTTTTCCAGACCTCATCAGAAGGTACATTCCAGTTGTCTTCACCGGGCGATTCGTCCGAAAGGTGCTTCCTAAAAAATGACTCCAAATTGTCTTTCATAGCAGTCAATTAATAATTCAAGACTTTTTCAAGTTGGTTACGCAACATCTTTTTTGCTTTCAGTAATTGTGTTTTCGAGGTGCTTTCCGAAATTTCAAGGATTTCCGCAATTTCCCTGTGCTTAAAGCCTTCGATGACGTACATATTGAAAACCACCCGGTAGCCGTCGGGCAGCGCCTGGATCAGCAGTGTAAGTTCCCTGGCACCAAGGGTTTCGTAAACGTCTTCGTCGTAAACAAAGCGGTAGTCAAATTCATCAATGGTGGATGTGAACTCCAGTTTCTTCCATTTTCGCAGGTGTTGCAGTGCGGCATTCACCATAATTTTGTTCGACCATGCCGGAAACTCCGCTTTTTGCGGATTGTACTGCCTGAGGTTTTTAAAAATACTGATCAGGCCTTCCTGTAAAATGTCTTCGGCCTCGGATTTGTTTTTGCCGTAGCGCAGGCAAATCATAAACCATTTCACCCGGTACTTTCCGTACAACTCCCTTTGCGCACGGGCGTTGTTCTTCAGGCACTTCTTTATGATTTTAAATTCGTCAGCCGGCACGGTTACTGTTTAAAATGATCGATGATTTTTTCTTTTTCTTTAATTTGCATAGATGGTGCATTGTCTGGCACCACTATTAATTATGCAATTTGGCCGCAAAAGGTTGCCCGGGAAGCGGCCAAAAATACCCTTCCGGGATTGATCCTTTGTTTGGGTGTTTGTTGTACCCCCTAAATATCCCTGAAGTCTTTCTTTCGGTTCAGTTTCAGGTCCTGCAGGATGGAGGCTTTTACGTTGATGGAAAAATTCCAGCTTTGGCGCGGTCCGATGGGGATCCAGCTGAAGCGCATCTCCCAGCAGTGCAGGTCGCGGTAAATATTGATGGAGGTGTACGACAACTCATTGTTGGTGAAATCCCAACCGGTTTGGAAGGTAAATTTCCACCTGGCCGTAATGTTGAGCTGCCCTGTGACCCCTAACGTTTGCACAACCTTTTTTTCGGAATTCCGGATTAAGTTGATGTAGTCGATCTTGTTGGTGTAGGTAAAGGAATAACGTAAACTTAGAGACCAGGGAATATCCCAGTCAACATATTCTTCGGGATTATCGCGGATTTCATCCAATTCGTTTTCCGTGGCGTTCTTCGGTGTTTGTTTCTTCTTTCCTATGTCCTTATCGCTCAGGCGGTAACTGAGGCTCAGGTTCCAGCGGGTATTGTCAAGCCTGAAAAGTCTGCGATTTATCGTCCACTCGTACACATCAATCTGCCGTCCCTGTGCATCAAGGACATAGGGGTCCCACAGTGATGAATACTGGATACTGAAATTTTTCCACAAGGTGGTCCGCCCCTTCACTGAGAGGTATGACATTTTGAGCGAATCCTTCGCCAGGTCGTAGCTTCCGTTAATGGTCAGGTCTTCGATGAGTTTGATCTTTTTCATTCCGGTGACAGTGTCTTTGCGCGAACGGACTTTGATCTCGAGGGTATTGCTGAAGGCCACATTGATGCGTCCTGATTTTTGACCGGGCGGCGTTCCGTAGAGCGACGCGTAACCGTTTCCGTGAAATTTGGAATATTTAATTTCTTTACCTTCACCGTCGATGTAGGTTCCGTAGTACCCAAGGCTTTCGCTTCCAAAATCGGGTGTGTAGGTAAAGCCGATGCTGGGGGTCAATACATGCCTGATCGCCCTGAGCGGTCCCTTCTTAAAATTGATCATGCCGTAAAACTTAGTCGTTAAAGTACTGTTAAGGCTGAAGTCGAAGGCATTGCGGAAACCCTGCACCGTGTCGGTTACCACACTGCCCACAATGGTGTCGTTCCCGGTAAACACGGTGTCTTCCGACCAGTACCGTCTGATACTTTGGCTGTACATTCTGTCAGTCATATTCACCGAAGTGCTCAGGTTGAAGTACTTCAGAATTTTAATTGGCAGGTTGATGGGGAGACGATGGATGGCGCCGTTTTGCATGTATTTTTCCAGGGTTCCGGGCTTAAATAACAGGGAGTCCAGTGTGCTGATCGTGTTTCTGGCATTCGCTGTGTACGACATGCTCAGGTCCTCGTAAAAGCGCTTCTTCCCCCCTTTCTTACTCTTGAGCGGATAAAACTGGTTGATGGCAAAGGTCATTTCCGGAAGGCTGATGTTGACCTCACTGGTTTTGGTATTTTGCCGCATTTTCGCATTCAGGGTAAGGAAATACTTGTTGTTCCAGTTGGTCTGGTAGGCCACGCTTGACTGAAACTCGTTGGAAAGGTAGGTGTTAAGGTCCGTCACATTGTACTTGGCGTAATTCCCGCTGATGATGTCCACTGTACTGGTAAATGTGCTGCGCGGCCTGGCTTTGGGGTCCTGGCGGTGAATCCATTTAATCCTGAAATCCGTACTTTTCGAATAGTCGGGTTCGCCCTTGTACCCCACTACGTTTACGGCATAACCCAAATCCAGTGAACCGCCGTACCTGTATCTTTTTTTATACCTGAATCGGGGTTTGATGGCCCAGCTCCCGCGGCTGTAAACATCGCCCAGCACCTGAAAATCCATGTAATCGTTAATGGCCCAGTAGTAACCGCCGTTCTCAAAATAAAATCCCCGGTTGGGTGACTCACCGTAAGTGGGAATGATAATGCCTGAGGTTTGACCGGACTTGTTGGGGAAAAAACCAAAAGGAATAGCCAGTGGGGTCGGTATGCCTTCAATTTCCATGTAAGCGGGGCCGGTTACAATTTTATCGTCGGGGATGACTTTGGATTTTTTAAATTTAAAGGAAAAGTGCGGATGTCCTTCCAGATTGCAGGTGGTGTATCGCCCATGAAGCATGTTCACCGTATTGTCGTTCAGCTTTTTAACCTTTTGCCCGTACAAATATCCTTCGGCATCTTCGGTGGTCACATTCTTAATCATGCCTTTTTGGGTAGTAAAATCATAGGTCATGGTTTCAGCCTTAAAGGTCTGACCCGCTTCGGTAAAGGCCGGAACACCGATAATCTTTCCGCTTGAGTCGGGCATTCCGTGTGCAAAAACCGTGTTGTTGTTGAAGTCCACCTCAATGTAAGCCGCCTCAAGCTTAATGTTTCCGTAAGTAACAACTGCATCTCCGTACAGGTAGGCTTTCCGGTTTACGAGGTCCTGCACGATGGAATCCCGTGCGTGGCGTTCAACAAGCCCCTCAAGCCTGGTACCGCTCTTGCTTCTTTTTTCCGGACCAATGGTATCTGAAATGGTGGTATCAACCGTCACGATCGAGTCGGGCAAAACAAGCAGCGTATCGGGGGGTGAAAGACCGTCGCTGTGCAGAGCCACAGCCTGAAGAGTGGTGACAGGACCAAGGACACATATTAACCAAAGCCATGTTAATAATTTACATTGCACACAAAATTTTATCAACATGCTTTGCGTTACTTTTGTTAATGTCCGGGTTGCGGTATAAAGTAATGCAAATATAATTCCAAAAATTAAGACACTACATTGAAACGTCTGCTTCAAACAGCTATTGTGCTGGGACTTGTTTTTAGCCTTCATTCGGGGCTTTTAGCCCAGAAAGGGAGCAAAGTTACCGTGGTGGTGATTGATGCCGGGCATGGTGGCAAGGATCCCGGTGCCTTAGGAAAGCATTCGAAAGAAAAAAACATTGCACTCGCAGTTGCGCTGAAAACCGGCGCTTACATTGAAAAATACCTGCCGGATGTAAAAGTGATCTATACCCGGAAGACAGATCGTTTTGTGGCTTTATACAAAAGGGCCGAGATTGCCAACAAGGCCAATGCCTACTTTTTTATTTCCATCCACTGCAACTCCAACAAAGACAGTCGTGCCCACGGTTCGGAAACTTACGCCATGGGATTGCACAAAAGCAACGCCAACCTGAACGTGGCCATGAAAGAGAATGCCGCCATTATTTTTGAAGAAGACGCACAAAATACTTATGAGGGCTTCGATGTCAATTCACCGGAATCTTATATCCGGTTTTCGCTGTTTCAGAACATTTTTCTCGATCAAAGCATTGATTTGGCCAACAAAATCGAAATGCAGTTTAAAGAACGTATCGGCCGGAAAAGCAGAGGGGTTCACCAGGCCGGTTTTCTGGTGCTGTGGCGCACGGCCATGCCCGGAATATTGATTGAACTGGGTTTCTTAAGCAATCCCTCCGAAGAAAGGTTTCTGATGTCTGAAAAAGGGCAGGTGTTTATGGCTTCGGCCATTTACAGGGCCTTCAAGGCCTACAAAATTGAATTTGAAAAAGAAAACAAATCCGTGCAGGTGAAGGAAATTGTTCAGCAGGGCAACCAGACCCAAACGGTAAAACCAGACAGTACGATGCCCGACTACCGCGTACAGTTTTACACCAGCCCAATGCAACTGGTGCTTTCCGATCCGCGTTTCAAAAACCTTCCCGCCCTCTCTTATTACCTGCACAATGGCATATACAAATACACATCGGGGCATTTTAACTCGCTTAGCCTGGCAAACAAACATTTGTCGGAAGTCAGGAGCAAAGGATTTTCGGATGCATTTGTGGTGGCTTTCCACCGGGGCAGGCGCATCACCCTCAGCCAGGCACGGGAAATCGGTAACCGTAATTGAGCATAAAAATGCAAACCCCGGCTTTCCACAACCCAAAAACGACCCGGGTTCAGGTGTTTTGAGTTTCAGGAATATGGATTTCAAAGGAGCTGCATTTGGGTGCGATTAAGTTTTTTTGTGAAAGAAAATTGAAATTCCTGTTTATGTTTTATTACCTTTGTTTGGTTAATTTTTATAGTCAACATTTTTCAGGTGAAACAAAAGCAGGTCGTTTATATCGGAGTTAGTTTTATCCTCGCCGTTGTATTATTTTTCTGGGGATATAATTTTCTGAAAGGAAAAGACATTTTTAACAAGCACACGACCTTATATGCCAAATACCATAACATTAGCGGGCTGACACGTGCGAATCCGGTGCTGATCAACGGCTTGCGGGTCGGGCAGGTTCAGAAAGTTTATTTCGATCCCAACATGTCGGGCGACATCATTGCGGTCATCATGCTGAGCACCAAATTTCCCGTTCCCAAAAACTCTGTTGCTGTTATCTACAGTGCCGACCTGATGGGTTCGAAAGCCATCAATCTTCAGCTGGGCGACGCCATGGAACTCCTGCAGGAAGGCGATACCCTCCGCACAAGCATTGAAGCTTCGCTGAAAGAAGAAGTCAATGCCCAGGTGCAACCCATTAAGATGAAGGCTGAAAACCTGCTGGCTTCCATCGACACCCTAGTGATTGCCTTTCAGTCCATTTTCAATGAATCGGCACGCCAAAACCTCAAAGCGAGTTTTAACGACATCCGTCAGACATTTGCCAACCTGCAAAGTACCACTTCAAATATTGACACCCTGGTTAGTTCGGAAGCTACACGGGTGAGTACCATTCTGGCAAATGTGGATTCGCTTACCGCTACTTTGCGCGACAACAGGCAGGAGATCAGTGCGATTATTTCAAATTTTGAGATGATCAGCGATTCGCTGGCAAAGACTGATTTTAATGGTACTATCACCAGGGCCAACAAAACACTCGACAATCTGGATGCCATCCTGGCAACCCTCAACCGGGGCGAGGGTACCCTGGGAATGCTGCTGCACAACGACACCCTTTACATTGAACTGAACAAGTCGGCAGAAGAGCTAAACCTCCTGTTGAAAGACCTGCGCGAAAATCCCAAGCGTTACGTTAAATTTTCTTTGTTTTAAAGTTTGTTGAATGCCTCATTGATTTTGGCGGCGATCTCAACAAATTCTCCCTGCTCAAGTTTTAGTTTCGGGCTGGTAAAACTCATGTCGGCGGCCTTGTTGATGGGAATCAGATGGATGTGTGCATGCGGCACGTCAAGTCCAAACACTATCAGTCCCATACGCTTGCAGGGGGTTACACTTTCGATGGCAAGCCCCACCTTCCTGGCAAAGGCAAAAAGAGCGCCGTAAAGTTCATCATCCAGATCGAAAATGTAATCCACCTCTTTTTTGGGGATAACAAGGGTGTGTCCCCTGGCCAGTGGATTGATGTCGAGAAAAGCATAACAGCATTCCGACTCGGCAACTTTGTAGGACGGTATTTCGCCTCTTACGATTTTTGTGAAAACAGATTCCATGGTGCAAGAGATAAATATTCACACCAAAGTTAATCATCTTTTACAAAACAACGCTTTTGAAAAGTATTCCCTTTTGCCAACTGATCGAAGCCGGTGGGATTAACGAGAAATTTCGATGATTTCAAAAGGGATGATGCCGGCAGGCACTTTTATTTCCACCTTGTCGCCCACTTGCTTTCCAAGCAGGCCTTTGGCAATGGGCGATTCAACAGATATTTTTCCTTTTTTCAGGTCTGAATCATCTTCGGGAACAAGGGTGTATTTCATTTGAGCCCCGTTTTTCAGATTTTTAATGGTAACCGTGGACAGCAGCAGCGCTTTGGAGCTATCCATTTTCGATTCATCAATAATTCTGGCATTCCTCAGCTTGTCCTGTAATTTGGAGATTCGAAGTTCGAGCAAACCCTGGGCTTCTTTGGCTGCATCGTACTCTGCATTTTCCGATAAGTCGCCTTTATCCCTTGCTTCGGCAATCTGGCGCGAGATGCGCGGGCGTTCAACTGCCTTCAGTTTTTCCAGCTCGTTTCGCAAGCGCTTTAGCCCCTCTGCTGTAAAGTACTTTGACTCGGTCATTGCTTTTCATGTTTTAAACATTGCATACGATAAAAGACCCTTAAAAGTTATTAAGGGCCTTTCTTCATCTGCAAATATAAAGAGAATCAACTAAATGGTTGAGATAATCTCTAAAAATTAAAAATGATGCCGAAAGTGTGGTTATTGTTAAAGGCTACCGTTTCCCTGAACGCATAATCAATGCCGATGTAGCTGCCTTTTTCCTTGTTCAGGGGCACTGCTACGGTGATTCCGGCACTAACACCACTGCTTACATTGGTCTTGTTCGAAGTGTTAATATCATCCCACATGCCATTTTCGTAAGTATAACCTCCCCTTAACATGACAATGTTTTTGAAGGCAAACTCCAGACCCAGTGCAAACTGGTCTTTGGTAAAGGAGTTCGACGTAAAGTTTCCTGCCAGTGTCAGGCGGAATTCTTTGGGGAAGAGGAAATCGTAGGCCAGGCCAATATTCAGCTGGGCAGGAATTTCAAATGCCGCAGAACGTTGCTCAAGTGTGAACTGCGTTTCCTGACCCGGAATGAAAGCACGTAAGGAAAGTCCGTCACCTGAGAACTTCATTTTCGGTCCCACATTCTTCAGCGAGATGCCAAAAGAAATCTGCTCTTCCGCACCTGTCACATACTGGATACCTGCATCAATGGCTACACCGACAGCACTGACATCGGAAATTGATTCGGAGATTATCTTCACCAACAAACCTGCGTAGATACTGTTTGAAAAGGCTTTTGAATACGACAGGGCAATATTCATCAGATTGGGTTTGTACACACCCAGTCCTCCTTCAGGGCTATCGGTAGTGGTAATTTCAATTTCACCAAAGCCCATCGACATTACAGAAATACCAAGGACTCCGGCTTCACCAACCCTTTGAGCTACACCAAAGGCACTAATTGTAGTGCCGGAACCTTTAAGCCACTGCGTATACGAAAAGATAACCTGTGTTCTTCCGGTGAAAGCCACACCTGCCACATTGCCCCACATGGCCTCCAGGCCTTTAACCTTTGCCATATTGGCGCTTCCCCAGCCACTGCTGCGTGTCCAGGGGTTTATCAATAATTCGGCAGCTCCAGCCTGCCCCGAACGGTCTTTGTTCCCGGCGAAAACATGCAATGATGCCGGAATTATTAACAGGGCTATTAATCCGAAAGCCAGGTATTTATAAAAATGTTTCATAATAAATATGATTTTTTCTGATTGTTATTTCTATTCGTGTTTTAGAAGGTGTTCAGGTCAGGAATACGCTGGATGCTGAACCACTTTAAAATACGTTCTCCCTGATCAGATTTTACATGAATATAATACACACCGCCGGCGATTGGTACTCCGGCAAAGTTTTTCAAATCCCACTCCAGTGTTGTTTCCGGTGAGTCTTTCGAGAACTCACGGATCTTGGTTCCGGAGATATCAAAAATGATGATCTTACTTTTCTTCGGCAGGTTCGTAATTTTCACCCTTGTGTCCAGTGCATTGTTTTCGTAAAACGAATATGCATAGTAAGGGTTGGGGACGATGTTAATTTCATCCAGATCGGTCTGGTGTTTTTCGGCCACATCGTACTGCGTGGCCAGACCGTCCATCGAAAACTCGAAAGAAGGATAGAAATTGTTCACATCCGTTCCGGGATAAACCGAGTCGAGGGGTACATTGCTGAAACCTCTCTCAAACGGCTTGGCAATCCGGATGCGGATGGTGACCTCATTGTTGAGCCACTCCTGTCCCTTCACGCCCATGGGCATGCCCACGTACATCATCGAGCCGTAAAAAGACTGAAGTGCAAACAAGGTTGTGGTTTCAAAAATGGTATCCAGCAACTGAACATTGTATCGTCCTGCATCATAGGCCGGTACATTGAAAGAGAAATCAAAACCGGTGGGTGCTTTAATGGTTCTGTGTGCCTGGATGAAAACATAGTGCTGACCACCCATTACAGGTTCTTTCAAACCGTAAGGATCGGGTCCGGGCACATCAGGCCCTACAAAAATATTGGGGTCGGCGCGCTGGTCGGCCAACGTCAGGTCGCGTGGCGGAGGATTAAACTGCATGTCACGCCCGTTCTGCGCAACGAGGTATGAATTTTCACCATAAAGAATGTTCAAACGTTCTCCGGTTTCCACATTGATACAATATCCGGGGAACCATCCCATACCATGATCACTGATGTAGTTCGGGTCATTTTCATTCTCACTGGGACCTGAGCCCAAAGTGGCAAAATTCCCGTCTTTGTCAACTGAAGGTGCCGCACGCAGGGCAAACCGCTTCACACCGCCTTCCACAAGGTCTTCTTCGATACCCATTTCAATGACAACCGACCGTGTCCATTTGGTTTTATCCGGTGTAAATACAATGTCCACACTAGCGATGTCTGATAGTTTTGACGCTTTTTTAGATGAAGCATTCAATGCCGGTCCGAAAGCACTTTGAAGGTCGCTGGACGACAAGGCCGGAATATTATGTCCGTAAGCTGTCATTCCGTAAGGTGCCCAGGTACCGTCAATCATCTTTTCATACACTTCACCCGGGTCCCATGGGTTGGGCGGGGCGGGTTTCATGATCCAGTCGTTATTCGCAGGATTACCGTTATCGGCACCCTCACGGTGTGTTCCCGAGCGGATCCAGTCGAGTGCATTTCCTGGAATGTCCTGGTCTTCTATGCCACTGAGCCAGCGGTTCGAACTGTCGGCGAAAGACATGTTTGCTTCCAGCAGGCCGTTGTTACCGGCCAGTACCTCATAAAATATTTTAGGGGCGTTTCCAACCTGAACTGTTCCGATAGCAATGGGCCCCGGGTAATATGGCTGGAGCACATTTACTGAAAAACCCAAATCGGGAAACAACTGCTCGTTGTCAACAATAATGGTCGTATCGCTTTTGAAGATCTCTCCGGTTTCATTGTTCTGGATAAACCAGTCGCCCACCAGTTTACTTGTTGTGTCGCCACGCAGTTCAATTCTGCCGGTGATGTTGTACAGTTTTTCAGGAAACAGCGTGTCCATCCACCAGGTATAGGTTCCGGGCTTGACACTCAAGGGATTAATAATGGTGATGTTAACCGGACTGCCGTTTGTGACATATTTGGCGTTGTAAGCAATCGGATAATCAGGCGCACCGAAGGGGTTGTCAGGACCCGCCGGCGGTTTGGACAGAATTTCCTCGATCGTTTCCGGTGTCAGGTCAACAATCAGTCCGCCGTTACCGTTACCGGCAATACGCGTCATGGATGGACTCTCACCGTAGTCGCCGTTGATTACCACACCATTGATGGTTTTGTGCGGCATGACGGCATACGACTTAATATTTTTTCTGCCCGAAAGATAAGGCATGGTCTGGCCCAGGTAATTGTCAGGACCAGGACCATAGTCGAGATAATTGTTGTGGGCATAGGCAATGGCCAGGTAGTAATACACCTTATTATTAACCAGCGTAACATCTTTCTCGGCAAAAGCATCCTGAGAGAGGATAAAAGAGTGCTGTATGCCGTTGTCGCCGCCAATGACTTCCACAACAGGCTCGTTTCCGCCGATAAAATCATTGTAATAGTAATTTACAATTTTTGTTATTCCGTTTTTCTTGTCAAACTGAGCAACAAGCCTCACCTTGTCCACATCGCCAAGGTCACCAATGCTTACGGAGGCATTTTTCAGTTGATAAATCTGGTAGCCCTCGAAACGGTAGAGCGAGTCACTTCGCTCTTCGGGATTGGCCGGATTGGGTTGAATAATATTTGGGTCCCACTCCTGGTAGGCTTCCTTGTAGTTGTTTGATGTCGGGGAATTTGAAATGTACACAATGAGTTTTCTGTCCAGCTCGGTAAATGTAAGGTCCGGTGCGCTGGGTCCGTCAATAACCTTAAAACAGTTATCAAAAAGTGCCTGGCATTTATCATCCACAACGCGCAGTTGCTCTACCGAAGCAAAGGCGCCACCGGCGGTTGCCCTGGCCCATGGAATACCTACTGTAATGTAATTTACTGCCCCGGGTTTCAATGTAAAAGGACCTGCCGATTGCATGAAACGACGGTCACCGGGAGGATTGGGTGTTCCGTTGTTTCCCGTTTCCTCTGTCCAGAAGAAACCATTCTGATTGAACCCACCATTGGGTTGTTTTCCCTGTGTTCCCCAGTTACAAGGGTCTGAATCGCCGGGAAACATGAAGTCGCATTCGGGGCCTACCGAACCCGAACCGGCCACATGACCGTTGCCGCCATAGACCATTTTTGTACCGTCAAGCCAGATACCACGTAAATAATTATAATAATCGGGAGCCGTTCGCGGTTCACCAATTTGGTTACTGCTCGAATTGTTGTAGTACACGAAACGGCGCATTCCGTAACGCTCATCGTCCACAATGCCGTTTCCGAAGTTAACGCCGTTTATACTAACGTCGCAGCGCTGCTCATAAGTTGTGTCACCGGTTCCGGGATCTATCACAGGATCGTATTTCGGGTTGTCCTGGCCGTCAGGGTCAAGGTACGGCCCCTGAAAAAAGTCAACACCGATAGCAGGGGGCTGGTCGCCGTAGGCTTCAACGTCACCGCTTCCGTCAACGGCGGCACCGTTGTAACAGTAGCCCAGTCCGCGGGCAACGTCGCAACCGACAAAGTCGTCAAAAGCAAATCCCAGATCAGGGTCAACCCAGGGAGAGAAGAATGTTTGAGTCAGTTCAAAAGTCGAGCGATTAATGATCTCATAACTGTAAAAGGTCATGTCGTTGATCACATCGTTGGTGGCAAAGGCAAATGCCTGGGCACGGATTTCCATGCCAATGGATGATCCGTTGGTTTCGGTGTGAATATCTCCTTTGTCGTTGAATACCCACCACAGCGTCTGGTCGCCTTTGATGACCTGGTCAACAAGAATACTGTTGGTCAGCGTGCCTTCCAGTTCCTCTTCCATCGTGGGAAAGCTGGTGTGGCAGAGGGCATTTTCAATGTCGTAATAAGGATAATCGCCTGCTTCGGGCTCGTAAAAACCGTCATCATTGTTATCGTAAAACGGGGCCAGGTAGTAACTTTGCCCTTTGGAAACGTCACCGTGTGCAGGCCATTTGGTAATTTCAGCAGGTATCTGGTAATCGTCGCTGGGTTCAAAGGCACCTGTCTCCGGGTTGGTATGCGCCAGAAACTCATCAACAACTTCCCGTGTCATTTTGAAAAACTGGTCGTACTCGGCACAGGTTGCCGCTCCAATAGCAGCCGTTCCGTCAACGGTCAGCGGACCTGTCCAGTAGTCGATACCGTTTTGCCTGAATTTCTGTGCGGCCAGTTTTAACTGGTTGTTAATATCAAGGCCACCAATCCACAAGGCACCGGCAAACAATGAAGTTGCCGTTCCGTTGGCAGGGATATAATATTTTGCGCCAACGCCGCCGGGCAGGTCCCACCACATGTCGCCACCGGTATTGATCCTTGCGCGCACATTGTTAATATCAAGCCAGTCGAAGCCGGCAGCAGGTGCACAGCCTGCCGTTGTTTCCTTTAGGTTGGTTCCTTGCTTCTTCCAGTATTTATATTCCTCAGCATTCAGTTGAGTGATAAATGCTGCTGAAATGAAAACAATGATTAAAGCCCGAGTAATATTATTCATGATCGTTGAAATTTTTCTAAGGTAATATTTCTGATTCTTTTGACAATTAGAAGTTGAAAATTAAACCAAGCCGGATTTGTCTCGGTAAACTGTAGTTGGATGGGTTGTCCACGAAAATACCATACAGGTCTCTGAAGGACTGTGGGTCAAGCTGGTTGTTGATCTCACGTTGCCATTCAGGTGCTGACAGGTAACCGTCGTCGTCCGGGTTTCCGGTGTAAGTATAAACATTGAGCACATTTTTCGTGTCTAACAGATTGAGTATCTGAAAATACACATTCATGTATGCTCTCTTGGTGTTATCGCCTTCCGACTTCTTCAATTTGAAATAAATGTCTTTGTCAATCCTGAGGTCGAGACGGAATTGCCAGGGAAGTCTTGAACCGCCGTAGGTTCCTCTCAGCAGCCTGGTACCACCCGAAATGGGAGAAGTAACATTACGCGAAGCCGTGTAAGGTGTTCCCGAACCACCGGATACTGTCAGGTTAAACCCGAGGTTGCTCAACCAGTCGATGGGTGGTTTCCCTTTTCCGTCCCTTTTTGTTCTGGGCCCGTTATATTCTTTTCCTGAGCCCCAGCGGTAATCAAGCACAATATTGAAAGCATGCCTTCTGTCCCATGGCATGGGGAAGGTTGAGCGCAGGTTGGGCAATCCCGATCTGATTAGCGAGGCCGCTGTTGTTGTTGACGAACCGGTAGCATCGGCAAACTGTAGAGTGTAAGAAGCACGCAGCCTCAAATTGTTTGTCCGGCGCAGGTCGTATTCCAGTGTCAGGCCTTTTACCGTTCCAAAGTCGATGTTATTGTAAGAGGTGAAGTCTTTGGGATAGGCTCCGTTAAAACGGTAAATCTGGGTCATGTCGCGCAATTCACGGTAAAAAGTGGTAAAGGTTACCGAAGAAGTATTGGACACCTTTTGTGTGAAACCCAATTCGTAATCGATAGTCTTTGTTGGTTTCAGCGAGGGATTGTTCAGGGTGTTGCCAACGGAGTTAAAGAAGTACCAGGTTGCCGGGCTGGTGTACAGGTTGCTGGTAGGCCGCTGTGTCAGGATGTCGTAATGGGCAAAAAACAGTGCTTCATCCGAAATCGGGAATGAGAATGAAATACGCGGCATTACGTTAATTTGCGGATCGTAATCCTTGAACGATGTGGGTGTTGGCAGGTCTTGCTTTGGATCGACCAGTTTTGGCGAAATACCGGCACCCACATCCAGGATGTTCGGGTCACCAATTTCGATACCTTCGGCATTGTACCAGATGTAACCGTCACGGTATCCCACAACCCTGGTCGGGTCTTCCACTTTGTCCACATAAACAACAAAGTCATCGCCCATGTTCGAGGGATGACTAATGGTTTCACCCGGAGCCCCGTCAAGAGAATTTACTTCGTTAACCGTTTCGGCCGGATAAAGCAGGAATGGGTCTGACAACACTTTTTGGTTGGCATCGTAACGGTCAACACGCACACCTACATTAAAAATAAGGTCTTTGAACGCAAATTGGTCCTGAATGTAACCGGCCATGTAAATGGGTCTGAAAGACCCGATGGGCCTGGTGTAGATGCCATTCTCGTCGGTAGCCGTCCAGAAATCCTCAAACGAAGGTTGTTGTCCTTTGATCAGGTTCCCCTCGTAATCAAATCCGGAATAATTCAGATACGACAGCCCGTTGTTCCACAATTCATCGGCTGAAAACATCCCGATGTTGAGGCTTTTGTCTCCCAGCGAGACGGTGTGCATCACCCCGTTTGCATCGTAATAATCAAAGGTATTGGCTTCGGAGTCATACGAATCGGTGACGATGTATTCCAGGCCGTCCACAGGCAAGCCAAGCAATTTGCGCAGATTGATGTCGAACACCCGCTGCGAATTCGGATCGTATTTTCTGGGATACATAATGGTATCCACCTGTCCGTCATAGCTGATCAACTCGTGATTGTCTTTGTCCAATTCACGTAAGTGGAAGTTTGTCAGTCCCCACATCAGTGTCCACAATCCTGTCGGATTATAGTTGATGAAGCTGCTCACCCTTTGCTCATATTGAAAACCCAGCTTAAGTGCATGGTTTTTAATGTCAAGCGAGGCATCCATTCTGATATTGTACTGGTCGTTCTCGTATTTTCCGTAACCGGTTTGGTTGGTTCCGGGCGACTGGTAGAGGTTGTAAATAGAACCTGGTGAATAACCATTGTACAATCCACCGCCCAAAATGATATCGTCCCGGTTGCGGTAGTGGCCTTCGGGATCGCCTTCGTAAATCTTGTAATAGTCACTCGTGAAATTGGCCACAAGCGGATTGACATCCCTGGGATCCCAGGTAGTCAGCGTATCAAAGTCCCAGGAATTCAGTACCCAGACATTGTCGTAAAACTGTCCGTTAACCGTGTCACTTCCCAATTCAAAAGTCGGGGTTTTGTAGGAGGTAAATTTACCGATGTAACCATAATTGAAGAGGTTGCTACCGTGGTAGGGGTCACCGAATTCTCCCCTGTTTTTGGTGTAGTCAAACTGAAGGGAGTAGTAAAAATTCTTAAATGCTGAGGTGCTGCCTTCGGAAACCGGAAAACGCTGGGTGAACTTGACGTATCCCCTGATGCTCTCATCTTTTCGGGTCCGGTTTTTGTCATAATTTGCCATTGAGCCTGAATAGCTGTAGGAGTTACCGCTTCTGTAGATGTAACTTCCGCCGATTGTCAGGTTGATGGTCTCGGTGGTGCGAATGTTGATATTACCGATGAAGTTGTAGGTTTGTCCTGCTGTGTTGAGGCTTGTTTTGACCACTTTCGTATCGCTTTTTCGCAGATATTCGGCGTTCAGAAAAGTACCGGTCCCCGAGCCCGAAGGCCTGAGCGGATTTTGTTGAATGGAATTCAATACATCGTCATTCAAGGTATAATAACCTTTTGAAGAAGGACGTCCATCCTTGTTAAAATTGGCTTCCCCGGCAATGAAATAGCCCAAAAGGGAAGTATTGTTTTTGTTTTTTCCCTTGATCAGCGGTCCCATCAAACTGAATGCCACGCGGTTGTGACCGTAGGGGTCAAGGTACTGCGAGGTCTCCAGTTCGATACCTGCACCAAACTGACGAGCCGGCCCTTTGGTGGTTACATTGATAATACCGGAGGTGGCATCACCGTACCGGGCAGGCACCCCGCCAAGGATAACGTCAACCTGCTCGATGGCTGCCTGTGGTATGTTTGACATTCCGATGATCCTGACGCCGTCAATAAAGGTAGCCGTCTGGTCGGAACGTGCCCCGCGAACACTGCCCCGTTCACCGTCCTGTGAAAATACACCACCCACCGTCACGGCAACCGCATTGGCTGTCCGGCTTGGTAGTTTGGCAATCTCTTCGGCAGTAACCGTGGCACCGCTAACTGTACGGTCTTTATCAATCAAAGGAACAACATAGGTTGTAATTTCCACCTCTTCCAGCATCTCAGCCGTGGGTGTCAACTCAATGTCGAACATCCGGATTTTGTCTCCGCCAATAACGATTCCTTGTGTAATGCTGGTTTTGTAACCGACAAAGGTTGCTTTCAGATCATACTTTCCCGGAGGGATAGGTTTGATGATGAAGTTGCCATCGAAGTCGGAGGTTGCACCACCGACCATCGAACCTTTGTTTTCGAGTACAATATTTGCAAACGGAATAGGCTCTTTGGTTTCTTTGTCGTAAATTTTTCCTTTAATGGCCCCCTGCTGGGCTAACGCCACTAAGCTTGTAACAAGAATTAAACCAAGGGTGAGGAGTAAGTTTTTTATCATACCTACAAATTTATATTCAAAAATTCTGCTTTATCTCAAATAAAAAAGTGGGTAAATTTACTAATAAATAGAAATACCCATTAACATTTTTTAACACCTTTTTTTTCAGAAGTAGCGCCTATTCAAAATTTCCGAATAAATCACTGCTTTCCGAACATCAAATCGCCGTATTTTTTTCTTTTTGCGTGTGGATTCTGGTTTGGTTACGACTTTTTTTTCAGGCTCCGGCCTTCTGTCATAGACGGCAGAAGTTTCCAATTGGTTGCTTTCTTCGTAAATATCATCGTACGAAAATATCTTTTCGTCTGTGTCTGTTTGCGGTACAGGGTCAGGGGATGGGGTTTCGTAAACAATGGTTTCGGGTTCTTCTACCATGAATTGTTCCATCATCGTTTCCAAAGCCGATTTCCTCTTGCTGCTTTCTTCTTTGGATGAAGGCTGTGGTTTCTTTTTTTTCACCCCCTTGTAAACGGAAAAAGCAAGCCAAATTAAACCCACTAAAATATAGAGAAAATCTTCAAATGACCCTTTGATCAACATCGGCAAAAATCCTTCCAGTTTGAAAGTCTAAAAATAGAAATTTAATTTAAACCAGGTTTGTTCACTGCGAAAAAGTTGAGCGGCGGCAATTTTTTTTCTCTTTCGATGACTTATGTTTTTGATTATCTGAATTAAAGCCGGTGAATGTATGCAGCAATCAGCCCTGACTTTTTTCAAAACAAAAGCTGCGTGATTGCTCCCGGAAAAGCTCCTGAACCTCAAAACCGGCATCCGGCGACAGACAAAGTTGACCCGCATTACAGAAAAATACTATTTCTTTCCTGCATTGAGCAGGGAAAAAACCTCCATCGAAGTGAAGAAAATATAATACACGAAAAAAATCAGGGTGAAGGGGATGGCATCGGAACGCCTGAAGTAAGCATAAATAAAAATAAGGGCTGCGTATATCAGGAGTTTTCCGAAATTGACCAGCATGACAGCATTGGCAAACTGGCTGGTGCGCTTTTGCATGGATTTCGAAAGAGTGCTATAAACAATGAGTGTAAAGAGGTAGAGAAAAATCAGGGCGTAGGGGAAGGCAGGACTGACGGGGATGGCAGGTACCCAAAGATAAAGGGCAAGGCTGATAAACCCCAGGATCAGGGCAAGCGTTGTCAGTTTTAAAGAAAAGCCTTTTAACATCAGTTTTTATTTCTGTTTAAAAATCTCGCGCATGCCGTAAATAATGGCTATAACCACTGCCAGTATGGTGAGTACAAGGGTAAAAACGGGAAACCCCCATTGCAGCCACTCGTCCAGTTCTTTACCACCAAAGGCACCGGCTACAATAATAATGACCATCTGCAAGGCCAGTGACGAATACTGGGCGTAGAATTTTAACGGGTTGTTTTTTTTGTTTTTTTTCTCCATTTATTTTTTTTGCACTGCCACCTGGCTCTTCTCCGTTTTCATGTGGCAGGTCCCCGAAAACACAGCACCGGGTTCAATGGAAATTTTTTTGGTGACGATGTCACCTTCAAAGTCAGACGTTGCCTTCAGGACAGTCAGTTCCGTTACTTCCAGTTTGGCTTTTACGGTGCCGCAAATGTCGGCGTTCTGACAGGAGACCTGTCCGTCAATTTTACCCGTTTCACCAATTACAATTTTACCTTTGGCTTTAACGGTTCCGTTGAGTGTACCTTCGATGCGGAAGTCGCCGTCCGATACAATGTCACCGTTAATAACCGTACCCAGGGCAATGATGTTGCGTGCTGGGCCATCACCATTCAGACCGGTACTACTTTTTTTCATTTTTATAATTTTCATTGTAAAACTTCAGGTAATCCTCAATGCTTTTATCCTTGTAAAACGCAGGGTAATTCTTCATGGAAATACTAACAATTTCAAAGTTTTTTCCTTCCATCCCCGACAATACGTACTCGTCATTCCTCAGTGCCATCACAAAATCTTCGGCATCGCTCGCATCATCAAAATTTCCGATGGTGATTAATGTCCGCTGGTTGTCAAGCATCAGGCTTTTGATGCGCAAGCGCGCCAGGCGAAAATACTTATTTTTAAAATCCGATATCCTTACTTTAAGCGCTTCGATCCTTACATCGGGCGAAACAATAACCATCATCACCAGGTGCAGCTCATCAGGATTGTAAAAGTACAGATTTTTACCTTTTCCTTTACCACCCTTGCCGTTTTGCTCTTCTTCCAGTGGCTGACCTATGCCGTATTCCGTTTGCAACACCCGCAGGATTTCTTTGGCCATCGGAATGACCGGGCTCGACGGATAGGCCAGAACAAGTTCGTTGATGGCTGTGTACATGGTGTCGGGCACGTCCACCTTACCCAGAGACACGGCCCGTAAAAACATAAACTTCGGCATCACGGCCGTGTCTGACGGATATTGCTTCATCCCTTTGTCGGCATAGGCGATCACCCGGTAAAACTGTTGACGGGTGTAAGCCTTGTAAGTTTTTTCGTAGAGCTTTGCGGCCAGACTCTTCTGCTCGCTCAGCTTAATGTAATAATCGGGATCGATAATGACTTTGGCGTAATCGCTGTCGGGATAATTGCTAACGATCAGGCTTTTGTAGTAGGCGGCCTTTTACTCATTACCCTTTTCGTTGTAAATCTTGTACAAGGCATACCACGACTGGAGACGGTACTTGTTTTCAGGGTATTTCTCAAGGAATTTGTAATAGGTTTCGGTGGCATTTACCGTATCTTTCAGTTCTTCAAGGTAAAGGTAGCCCAGTTTGTTGTAAGCTTCGATAATTTTTTCAGTAGAGGCCTGCAGCTGGCTTTCGGTTCGGGGAATGTTTACCAGGTAGTAGTTTCTGTTCTCGGGATCGGTGGAAGCAGCACCTTTTGCCAGCGCTGTGTCAGCAACGCTTGCGGTATCGTTTTCTGCCTGGGCACCTCTGTCATAATCCTGCATGACCATACGTTTGTCTGTCAGGCGCCAGTTGTCTTCCAGTTTCCGGCTGCCCCATTTTTTGATAAATTCGGAATAGCCGTAACTCAACGCCGCGGGATTGTAGAAATACCATTTGCCTCCACCCAGCGAAGGGTTGCTGCTGGGGCCGCCGCCCATATTCACAAACTGCACTCCCTCTTCTGCCAAATCCTCTGCCTCGGCCGCAGCCCGTTCCTTTTCCAGCTTGTATTTCTCAATAATTCCGTCAATCATGGCATACAGGGTCGTGGTGTCGAGCGCTGCCAGGCGCTGGAGGCTGTCCTGCTCATCAATGGTTTGCACCTGTACCACCAGTTCTGACAAGACCGAGGCCTTACCTTTGATTGCATCGTAATCGGGAAAATCTTTGGGTAACACCGCAGCGGCCGTATCGTAATAGGCTTGCGAAAGGGCATAATCTCCCTCATCGAAGAACAGATCAGCTAAGGTGATGGCCGAAGTGGCTTTCTGGTAATTATCGCTTCTGCTGACACTCACCGATTTTCTCAGGTATGAAATACCCAGGGTGTCGTTTTCGTCTTTCAGCGCCACCTTGGCAAGCGCATAGTAAATCTGATCCAGAAATTCCTTGTTCCGGCCATCTTTAGCCATTTTGAGCAACACCTTATTTACATACTTGCTGTCACCCGAACCTTCGTCGTAGCACTCTGCCATGCTGATACGTGCCTCAAAAGCCATGCGGTAATCCGGGTTGCGCTTGATGACGCTTCTGTAGTAAGTGGTAGCCATGTCAAGGTCACCTTCCAACTGATTGATCTGCCCGAGGATGAACTCTACCCGCGTGATCATATCCTTATTATTCCCCAGTTCCAGTCCGCGTTCAAGGTATGGGTAAGCAGCATCGTAATTTTCCGGGGCGATGAAAAAATCGGCATAAACCAGCGGCATTTCCCTGAGCACTTCTTTGGGAAGCTCTTCTTTTTCTTTCAAGCTGTACAGCAGGTTGAGGGTGGCTTCGGCCTTTTCAAAGCGTTCGGTCTGAATGTAAGTCTGGGCCAGCCAAAGGTAAGCCTCGTAGTGAATGGGTGATTCGGTGTAGTCCTTGGCCACATAATCGAAAACCCTTCGCGCACTGGTGTAATCCTGTTTTATAAAGTGCGCCTTCCCCATCATCATATAGCTGTCGTCAATCCATTTGACGTATTCCTTGCCGCCGAACGACATGGAGTGGCGCTGGATAGCAATGGAAGCCTTTTTGATGGCACGGTCCATTTTGGGGTTCAGCGACTGTGCATCCTGTTTAGTGCCGTAGTTGTAAACCGGCAGCACTTTGTTGTAGTTGTCTTTTGCCGATTGACGCAGGCTCTGCATCCCCTCAGCCAGGCTCACGTCGCCGTTCCACCACACATTGTAATGGCAGGTAAGGTTATGGTAGGCACGTCGCAGGCCCGTGTTTTTTTTGGTGGAGCAGGAAACCAGATTCAGTAAAACAAGAAACACCGCCAGACGTAAAATATGCTTATGTAATGTTTGGGCTTTCAATCCGGATAATTTCCTGTATAACTTATTTTCACTAATAATATTACAAAATGTGCGGCAAAAGTAAGGTCTGTGGCTTAAAAAACGGCATGGAATGTTAAAAAATTAAAAGTCCGGATCGAAAATCACCGGCAACAAGAGCAGGGAGCAGGTTTTACAAGATGTTTTAAGTCCATGCCTTGGTTGCTTCTGTTCGGCTTTTTTGCAATACCTTTGCAATTTAAAAGCAATTGCATGGCAAAAAGCGGGAACAGGGAAAAATGGTACAGGAAGTTACGCAGCAAGTACCGTTTGGCGATCTTTAACGACCAGACCTTCGAGGAACGCTTTTCCGTTCGGCTCACCAGGCTCAATGTCATTGTTACATTTCTCAGCCTGGGCATCATTTTTATCATCTTTACTTTTTTTCTGATAGCCAATACCCCCATCAGGGAATACATTCCGGGCTATCCCAATGTTGAACAGCGCAAGCAGTTGTACAGGCTGAACATCATTGCCGATTCGTTGCTGAACAACCTGCGCCAAAAGGAT
Organism: Bacteroidota bacterium; assembly: GCA_024276895.1. GTDB lineage: Bacteria > Bacteroidota > Bacteroidia > Bacteroidales > F082 > B6-G9. The sequence goes on along the minus strand of JAJRWG010000158.1, from coordinate 4,237 downwards.
TTATACATTCAGAATATCAAAAACATCATCGAAGACAAGGAAATTGTTGACGAAGCTGCCGTTTCGCCAGAGCACGTGCCGGGTTACGACACCATTACCCTGCACAAATCGGTTGAGGACAGCCTGCTGCGTGCCGAGTTCGAAAGCCAGAATATGTACAACCTCTACTTTAACGAATACGGCCAATTGCGAGAGAGTTCGCGTTCCTCCATTCGCAGCTTCAATTTTTTCGCACCCATCAACGGTGTGATTACTTCACGCTTTAACGTGGCCGAAAAGCACTATGGCACCGACATCGTGGCCTCGCACAACGAAGCGGTGAAAGCCACCCTCGACGGCACGGTTATCTTCACCGACTGGACGCTTGAAACCGGCTACGTCATTGCCATCCAGCACGAGCGTAACCTGGTGAGTTTTTACAAGCACAATTCGGTACTGCTGAAAAACCAGGGCGAGCACGTCAATGCCGGCGATCCCATCGCCATCGCGGGTGAATCGGGCGAACTGATCAGCGGGCCGCACCTGCATTTCGAACTTTGGTTCAACGGAACACCCATCAATCCTGAAGAGTACATTATTTTTGAATAATGAAAAAACAAATTGCCATTTTAGGCTCCACAGGTTCGGTGGGAACACAGGCCCTGGAAGTCATCAAAACCCATCTCGAAAACTTTGGGGTGGAAGTGCTGACGGCTTTTAACAACCCCGAACTGCTCATCAGCCAGGCTGTTGAGCACAAACCCAATGTGGTGGTTACCGGCAATGATGAACACTACCGAAAAGTTTTTGACGCCCTCGACCCGCTGGACATCAAAGTTTACGCGGGCAGCAAGGCCATTGAACAGGTGCTTGAAATGGAAAGCATCGACCAGGTGCTGTTAGCCATCACGGGATTTGACGCACTGAATCCGTTACTGTCGGCACTGCGCAACAAAAAAAGGGTAGCCCTTGCCAACAAGGAGAGCCTGGTGGTTGCAGGCGAACTGGTCAGGCAGGCTGCTGCCGAAAACCGCACCTCCATCATCCCCGTGGATTCGGAACACTCGGCCATTTTTCAGTGCCTGATGGGCGAAGGCAACAACCCCGTTGAGAAGGTGGTACTGACGGCAACGGGAGGCCCCTTCAGGGGGATGGACAGTGAACAACTCAAACGGGTGACCCCCGCCGATGCGCTGAAGCATCCCGTTTGGAAAAAGATGGGAAACAAGGTAACCGTTGACTCGGCCACGCTGATGAACAAGGGTTTTGAAGCCATTGAAGCCCACTGGCTGTTCAACCTTCCGCCTTCCCGCATCGAGGTTGTTGTCCACCCGCAGGCTGTGGTGCACTCGCTGGTTTATTTTGCCGACGGGGTGGTGAAAGCACAGTTGGGCACTCCCGACATGTTTGTGCCCATTCAGTTTGCACTGAGCTATCCCGACCGCCTGCCCGGCAAGTTGCCTGCCCTGGATTTGCTTCAGGTGAAACATCTTGATTTTGAAGCCCCCGATATTAAAAATTTTCGTAATCTTGCACTCGCTTTTGAAGCCCTGAAAAAAGGAGGTAATTTGCCGTGTATCCTGAACGCTGCCAACGAGATAGCCGTTCAGGCTTTTTTAACCGGACAAATCGGCTTCGACCGGATTCCAGAAATTGTGGAAAGCTGCATGCAAACGGTAAATTTCATCCGGAAGCCATCGCTGGAAGACTACCTGCAAACCGACCGGCTGACCCGCGAAAAAGCGAACGCAATTGTAAAAAGAAAACGGAGTTAAACAAACTATGGAAATTTTAATAAAAATACTGCAACTGATACTGAGCCTGTCAATCCTGGTCATTGTCCATGAGTTCGGGCATTTTGCAGCAGCAAAAATATTTCACACCAGGGTCGAGAAATTTTACCTCTTTTTCAATCCCTGGTTCTCCATTTTCAAATTCAGCTACACAGGCACCGAATACGGTCTGGGCTGGCTGCCCCTTGGGGGTTATGTCAAAATTACAGGAATGATCGACGAGTCGATGGACAAGGAACAGATGGCCAAACCGCCGCAACCCTGGGAGTTCCGTTCCAAACCGGCGTGGCAGCGGCTCATCATCATGCTTGGCGGCGTCATCATGAATGTGGTGCTGGCCATCATCATTTACATCGGCATCCTCAGCTATTACGGCGAAGAATACCTTCCCACCTCCGAAGCCAATAAATTCGGCATCAGCGTGGACAGCCTGGCCATGGAAATGGGTTTCCGCGACGGCGACAAAATTGTCTCGCTTGACGGTGAGTACGTCGAGGACTTCCAGAAAATACCCGTGAACATCATCCTGAACGAGGTAAAAACGGCACAGGTGATCCGCGATGGAAAAGAAGTTGATATTTATTTTCCCGAAGGCAGCCTGAACAAGCTGATCAAGCACAAATCGCCGCAATTCATTTCGGTGCGCATCCCCTTTGTGGCAGCCAAATTCGCCAAAGGATCCGTTGCTAAAGAGTCCGGCATGGAGGTCGGCGACACGGTCATCGGGCTGAACGGCTCAATCCTGAAATACTTTTCGGAATTCAGGACCGAAATCCAAAAACACAAAAACGAAAGCGTGGTGGTCATGGCCAAGCGCGGCAACGACACCCTCCACCTGCAAATGCAACTGGGCGAGGACGGGCTGATCGGGGTGTACCCCGAAGGCGACATGAGTGCTTTTTTCAAGCTGAACAAAAAGGATTACACCGTTGTACAGGCCATCCCTGCAGGTTTTAACCGTACCTGGAGCGGTATCGGCAACTACCTCAAACAGCTCAAACTGCTGTTCTCACCCGAGGTGAAAGCCTACGAAGGTGTCGGCGGTTTTATCATGATCGGCAGTATCTTTCCTGCCGAGTGGCACTGGGAAAGCTTCTGGCGGCTGACGGCCTTTTTGTCCATCATGCTGGCCATCATCAACATCCTGCCCATCCCCGCGCTGGACGGTGGCCACGTGATGTTCCTTCTTTACGAGATCATCGCACAGCGCAAACCCAGCGACAAATTCCTGGAGTACGCGCAAATTGTGGGGATGATCATCCTTTTCAGCCTGCTCATCCTGGCCAACGGCAATGACATTGTGAAGTTGTTTAACAAGTAAACAGCTCACTTCGTTTTTTTCCGGGTTAATGTGAATGGCAGCTTCCCGCCGGCCCCCTAAACCGTTTCGGTCACTTTGTCTTTGAGGGAACGGAATCCGTTACCCAGAATTTCGTTGGCGTTGAGTACCGTGACAAACGCCTGCGGGTCAATTTCGTTGATGAAATCCTGAAGCATGACCGTTTCGCGGCGGTTAACAACGGTGAACACGATCCGGCGGTCATTGTTGTTGTATAAACCTTCCCCCCTGATCAATGTCCCGCCCCTGTTGAGGTCATTGATAATCTTGTTCCGTATTTCATCGGTTTTATCCGAAACGATGAACAGCACCTTGTCGTAATTCATCCCTTCCAGGATGGTGTCAACCACTTTTCCGGTGATGAAAATGACGATGAGCGAGTAGAGCGGGATTTTCCAGTCCTGAAAAACAAGCAGTCCCAGCAGCACGATGACCGAATCGACCATGATCATCAGTTGCCCCACAGGCAAACGGGTGTACTTGCTGATCATCATGGCCACGATGTCGGTGCCGCCCGAGGTTGCACGCGACTTGAAGATCATGCCCAGCCCGATACCCATAAAAAGCCCGCCAAAAATGGAAGAAAGTAAAGCGTCGCCTTCCACCAGGGGTTCGGTGCCGTAAAAATAAGTGAGGCCGTCAACAAAAACCGCGGTAAACACAAAGCCCACCACCGTTTTAACGCCAAAGCGCGGTCCCAGCACCCTGATGCCGATGATGGTCAGCGGAATGTCGAAAGCCAGGGCCACCATGCCCACCGGCGTACCCAGCAAATAGTGCAGCACGATGGAAATACCGTACACACCACCCGGCACAATTTTGTAGGGTGTGATAAACAAAACGTATCCCGCTGCAAGGATGAATGAACCGAGCAGGATCAGACTGTAGCTTTTCAGTCCGCGTTTGCTGAAGAGTTTTTCTTTTCTTAAAAATGCCATGACTGGTGATGAGTTTAAAGTCTAAAGTTTAAAGTTTAAAGTTTTTTTTCATTTCTGATTTCAGGGGAAGTTAGCACTTTCCCGCTCAGAAATGGCGCGCAAAAGTAAGCAGTTAAAATTACCGGCAATGGAATTTTGAAAATAATTTACACGCCCGTAAAACACTTGTAATGTGTGCTTAAGAAGAG
>JAJRWG010000157.1 GCA_024276895.1 Bacteroidota bacterium | reverse complement strand
TGCCATTGCTACCGGAAACGATTTCAGGGCGATAGAAGCAGCAGGGCATACTTACGCAGCCAAAGATGGAAAATACCGCAGCCTTTCGCATGTAGAATTGCACAACGGGAAATTCAAGTATTCTGTTACACTGCCATTGGCCATGGGTACGGTTGGCGGACTGACATCATTGCACCCCCTTGCCAAACATTCGCTCGAAATGCTCGGGAAACCATCGGCCAAAGAGCTAATGATGATTGCTGCATCGCTCGGCCTTGCCAATAATTTTGCTGCCATCCGCTCGCTGGTTACCAAAGGCATACAAATTGGACACATGAAAATGCACCTGATGAACATCCTCAACCATTTTGAGGCGACCAAAGAAGAAAAAGAAAAAGCCGTTTTGTATTTCGTGGAACACAAAGTCTCTTTTGCCAACGTCAGCAAGTACATTCAGGAAATCAGGAAAAATTAATGTTTATGCAGGGCCAATGGTATTCAAACGGGAAGTTGTTGATTACCGGGGAATACCTGGTACTGGAAGGGTCGAAAGCTTTTGCCCTTCCATTAAAACAGGGGCAAAGTCTTCGGGTACGTAAAACGGAAAAAATCGGGCTGCTGGAATGGAAAGCAGTTCATCGTGACGGAGCCTGGTTCCGGGCTGTTTTCAGCACAGCTGATTTCAGCGTGCTTCAAACCGATCATCCACAACTTGCCGGGAGCCTGAGCCGGATTTTGCAAGCTGTCAGAAAACTGTCGGCAGGTTTTCTTCAGAATGAGCCGGGCTTTTTGGCAGAGACAAAACTGTACTTCAGGCCGGAGTACGGTTTTGGGTCCAGCTCCACATTAGTTTCGAACCTGGCCTGGTGGGCGAAAGTCAACCCCTATCAACTGCTCAGGTTGACTTTTGGTGGTTCGGGTTTCGACCTGGCCTGTGCCAGGGCGGGCTCCCCCTTGTTTTACCACTTGGTCAAGGGCGAACCTGCAATTGAAGAAATGGACTTTAAGCCGGCCTTCAAAAACCACATTTATTTTGTTTATCTCGGACATAAGCAAACTTCATCAGACAGTATCAGAAGTTTTCATAAAACAGCAGTTTTTGGAAAGAAAGACCTGGAAAATATCAGCCGTATCGGACATGAATTACTTGCAGCAGATTCCTTGACTGAGTTTGAGGATTTGTTGAACCTTCACGAAAAAATGATGGCGGCCATCCTCGGCAGACCAACGGTTAAATCACAATTGTTCGACAATTACGAAGGAACGGTCAAGTCGCTGGGGGCCTGGGGTGGCGATTTTGTATTGCTGACAAGCCGTCAGGATGATGCCGTTTTCCGTGCCGACATGCGCAAAAGGGGATTCCCTGTAGTGTTTTCCTACGATGAACTGGTGTTGTCGCCCACTGCTTCACGCACCCGGACTTGAAGCTTTTCAGGAAAAAGACTTTCAGGCAGTTGCTGGGACAAACTGCCGGGACGATAAAAAAATGCGGTATTTTCGCCGATGATTTACATGCTCAAAATTTGAATCAAAACATCACAAACAATGAAAAGTACAACTTCCTATTCCCTTTCGGGAAATATTGTTGATCTAATTACCGGAGAAATATTTAAAGGAACTGTCCGGGTGGCAGACGGCATTGTCAGTTCGGTGGAAAAAAATGATGCGGTCAGCGAAACGCACTTCGTCCTGCCCGGCCTTATCGATTCGCACATACACATCGAAAGTTCTATGCTGGTGCCTTCCGGTTTTGCCCGCCTGGCAGTAGTGCACGGCACGGTAGCCACTGTTTCGGATCCCCACGAAATCGGAAATGTGCTGGGAATCGACGGCATTAAATACATGATTGGCAATGGGAAAAAAGTGCCCTTCAAGTTTTATTTCGGAGCTTCTTCCTGTGTGCCGGCCACGCCTTTTGAAACGGCCGGCGCCGAGTTGGGTGTCGATGAACTGGACGAATTGTTGCGCATGGACGAAATCAAATATATGTCGGAAATGATGAACTTCCCGGGAGTGATTCATCGCGACCCGGCTGTAATGAAAAAACTGGAAGTAGCCAAAAAATACAACAAACCGGTCGACGGGCATGCCCCGGGAGTGAAGGGTGAAGATGCCCGAAAGTACATCGAAGCAGGAATCACTACCGACCACGAATGTTTTACCATGGAGGAAGCCCTGGAGAAGATAAAATACGGAATGAAAATCCAGATTCGCGAAGGTAGTGCCGCCAAAAACTTCGACGCCCTGGTTGACCTGCTCAAAGATCATGCCGATCAGGTACTTTTTTGTTCTGACGACAAACATCCCGACGACCTGGCCGAAGGGCACATCAATCAATTGGTACAACGTGCCATCAAAAAAGGATATGCACCGATGAAAGTGTTGCGCAGTGCTATTCTGAACCCTATCCGACACTACGGACTGGATGTGGGAACTCTCCAGCCGGGAGACCCTGCCGACATGATTGTGGTGGATAATCTGGAAGATTTCAATGTGCAAGCCACTTTTGTGAATGGGCAAAAAGTAGCTAATAACGGGAAGAGCCTGATTGATGCTGTGGAGGAATCAACACCCAATAAATTTAATGTCGGGAAAATCAATGAGGCCGACATTCAGGTTCAACCGGAAAGCAATACGCTGAAAGTAATTAAAGCTTTCGATGGCCAGCTTATTACTGCTGTTGACGAGGTAGAGCCGAGGGCGGAAAACGGTAATCTTGTAAGCGATTCTGAAAAGGATGTCCTTAAACTGGTTGTTGTAAACCGTTACAAAAAAGCCAAACCGGCAGTGGCATTCATTAGGGGATTTGGTCTGCAAAGCTGGGCCATTGCCTCCAGTGTGGCCCACGACAGCCATAACATTGTTTCGGTTGGGGTGAGTGACGCGGACATCGTCAGGGCAATTAATGCAGTTATTGGGGAAAAGGGTGGCGTGTCGGCGGTCAGCGGCAAAACAGAGAAAATCCTGCCCTTGCCCGTGGCGGGTTTGATGTCGGTGGACGATGCTTACCGCGTTGCCGAAAACTATCACCAGATTGATGTGCTTTCGCACCAAATGGGCTCGAAACTCAGGGCGCCTTTTATGACGCTTTCGTTCATGGCC
>JAJRWG010000156.1 GCA_024276895.1 Bacteroidota bacterium | reverse complement strand
TGCAACCATTTTGTCTATTATACCTAATTTTGTGATCCGGAGGAAGAGCGATAACCAATGGCGGCAGACCCGCTGAGATACACAACGCAACTGTCTCCATCTGACCGGATATTTACAAATAAGTATTAAAATTTACCATTATCCCACACAATTCTTAGTTTTGCAAACCAATCAATTCTTCTAATCCAATGCGAATATTTTCCCTTTCCTTTTTAATTATTGTTTTTACTGCCGTATTTTTTTCGTGCGACAGCAACAAAACAGATGACAATTTCACCGTTCAACTGAACGTTACTAACGCTGACGACATGAAGGCCTTCCTTCTGGAACGTCGTGACGGCGAGATGATCACCGTTGATTCCACCCTGCTTGAAAACGGCAAGGGCAGTTTTAGCGGCAAGATCGAACTCCCGGAGTTTTACTACCTCTCGTTTGAATCGACAGGACCTTTCAGTGGACTGTTCGTGGAACCCGGAGAGATCACGGTCGATATTGATTTCGACAATCTGTCAGACCCGGTGGTAACGGGTTCGGAAACCCACAAGACTTTTGAAGATTTTAACCGTTCCATGGATACCTTCGACGAAAAAGCCAACCAGATCGTCAAATCGTACAACGAGGCGGCCGCGGCAAAAGACGAAGAAAAAATGCACCAGGCCGAAACGGATTACGATGCGCTTGATACCGAGCGTCTGGCTGCCACGACCGAATTTGTGAAACAAAACAGCGGCTCGGTAGTGGCTGCTTACATTGTAACACGCAACACCTACCGCTACGAGCTGGATGAGCTGGAATCGTTGGTTCAGGGTTTCGATCCCTCCATTTCGTCCTCCACTTACGTGCAGTTTCTGACTGACCGTGTGAACACCCTCAAACGCGTTGCCGTGGGACAACCTTTTGTTGATTTTGAAATGGCCGATACTTTCGGAGAGCTTGTTTCGCTGTCGTCAGTGGCGAATGGAAAATATCTGTTGGTTGATTTCTGGGCAGCCTGGTGCCGCCCCTGCCGTGCCGAGAACCCCAATGTTGTGAACGCTTATAACAAGTACCACGACAAGGGTTTTGACGTCCTGGGTGTTTCCTTCGACAAAGAGCGCGACAAATGGATTGCCGCCATCCAAAAGGACGGGCTGACATGGAACCATGTTTCCGACTTAAAAGGCTGGGGCAACGCTGCCGGAAAATTGTACGGCATTCAATCCATCCCGCAAAATGTGCTGATCAGTCCCGAAGGCATCATCATCGAAAAAAACCTCAGGGGTGAAGCCCTGCAGGATAAACTGGCTGAGATTTTTACAGAATAAAACTACACTTAAACAAGGAATATTTTTCATCAAAAACGGCTCCGTTCTACAGCAAGGATGGAGCCGTTTTTTTTTGAACTTTTCGTTAGCAAGTTTGTATTATTTTTGTCAGTAATAAGCAAAAATCACCATTATGAAAACAGCAAGCATCTTTTTTCTTAAGTATTTTGCCGGTATCTTCCTGTTGATTTTATTTTCCGGCGGAACGCTTTTTTCACAACCGTGGGCAGCATCGTTGCCACAGGACCGGGAGTCCAGAGCCAAGCTGACCTTGTTTGACTACCAAAAAGCCTTTAACGACTACTGGGAATCTTACCCTGTCGAAAACGGCTATTACCTGAAAGACGGAGTAAAACAAAAAGCCGGGGGCTGGAAGCAATTTCGCCGCTGGGAATGGTTTTGGGAAAGTCGCGTGAATCCCTTAACGGGAGAATTTCCACAAAGCTCGGCCATGGAAAAATTCAAGGAGTACCTGGCACAAAAGGGCGGAGGCCGAAGCACATCAGGCAACTGGTCTGTTTTGGGGCCAAGTTCAACAACAGGAGGCTATGCTGGAATCGGCAGGCTTAACTGTGTTGCTTTCAATCCGAATGATGACAGTCTTATTTATGTAGGTGCGGCGGCTGGCGGTATTTGGAAATCCACTGATGCAGGCACAAACTGGACGCCGATAGGAGATTTTAATGATGCGCTCGGGGTTGGCGACATCGCCGTGGTGAGTACGTCAACCGATGATATTCTTTACCTCGCCACCGGAGACAAAAACCATTCCGACACTTATTCGGTTGGCGTTCTCAAATCAACCGACGGAGGCGCTAGCTGGAGCACCACAGGCTTAAGCTGGACCCAAAGCCAGGGTTACCTCATCTACCGTTTGCTGGTTGACCCAAACAATTCAAACATTCTTTATGCAGCCAGCAATGGCGGGCTCTACAAAACAACCGATGCAGGAGTGAACTGGTCACAGATCAGCCTCAATATTTACAAAGACCTGGAGTTTAATCCCGGTAACAGTGCGATCATTTACGCTTCAACGGCAGACGGTAAGATTTTCCGCACTGCCAATTCGGGAGTCACATGGTCACAGGTTCTCAGCAATGCCTCTGGCAAAAGAACCGAACTGGCCGTTACCGGTGCCAACAGTTCAATCGTTTATGCTGTCATGGCCAGTCCGACCAGCGGCTTGCAGGCCATTTACAAATCTACCAACAGCGGATTAAGTTTTACACAGGTTTTCAGCGGTTCAACAACCAATTTACTTGACTGGGCCTGTGATGGCTCAGGCAGTGGCGGACAAGCCTGGTACGACCTTGCCATTGCGGCTGACCCCAACAATGCCAATGTGGTTTACGTCGGTGGCATCAATAACTGGAAATCCGTCAACGCCGGATCGTCCTGGAGCATCGTCACACACTGGGCAGGTACCTGCGGCGGGCAGGCAACCGAAGTGCATGCCGATCAACATTTTCTAGCTTTTCAAAACAGTTCCTCAACATTGTTTGTGTGCAACGATGGTGGCATTTACAAAACCACAGACGGTGGAAGCAGTTGGACAGACCTTACCAATGGCTTGGTCATCAGCCAGATGTACCGGCTTGGGGTGGCCAGCACCACTCCTTCCGACATCATCACCGGCTTGCAGGACAACGGAACCAAAAACCTGAATGCAGGCAGCTGGTCGGATGTGATTGGCGGTGACGGCATGGAGTGCATTATCGATTATACAAATGCCAGCGTGCAATTCGGAGAATTGTACAACGGGCAAATCAAACGGACAAACAATCACTGGTACAGTTACGTCTCAATCGCTTTCGGAGGGGGAGCCTGGGTTACACCTTACGTGATGGATCCCAGCAACCATCTCATTTTGTACAGGGGTACGAGCGAGGTTTATAAAACCACCAACCAGGGAAATTCCTGGTCGCAGATCAGTAATTTCGGGGGGACCTACCTGCGTTCACTTGCAGTGGCTCCCTCAAATTCACAGTACATTTATGCTGCAACCTACGGCACGATTTACAAATCAACCAACGGGGGCAGCTCGTGGACAGATATTACCTCCGGCTTGCCAGTCAGTACTTCAAGCATGACCTACATTGCCGTAAAGAATGATGATCCCAACACGCTTTGGGTTTCGCTGAGCGGTTTTAATACCGACGGGGTTTACGAATCGACCAACGGCGGATCTTCGTGGACAAACATTTCGTCAGGATTGCCGCAGTTGCCTGTAAACTGTGTAATCCAGAACAGGCAAAACACCGGTGAAGTGGAATTGTACGCGGGTACTGATGTCGGTGTTTACGTGAAAGTGGGCAGTGCCGGCTGGACCGGATTTTACGACAGCCTGCCTTACGTGGTTGTTAACGAACTGGAGATTTATTACGATGATGCCGATACAACAAACACCCGCATCAGGGCGGCAACTTTCGGACGCGGATTGTGGGAATCGGATGTTTACAGCCCTTACGATGCACCGGTTGCGGATTTTACGGCTGACAGCCTCACACCTTCAAACGTTGACACGGTACATTTTACCGATTTATCGGGCAATAACCCCACTTCGTGGGAATGGTCGTTCGACCCCGCAACAATAACTTACGTGAACGGCACCGATGAAAACTCTCAGAATCCGGAAGTTGTTTTTGATGTTCCCGGACTGTACGACGCAACCCTTGTTGCATCCAATAACGGCGGGAGCGATACCGCTACAAAAATTGATTACATCAATGTAAGCCAAGCGGCTCCGGTTGCTGATTTTGTTGCGGACACCCTGGATCCGTCAACTGTTGATACCGTCCATTTCAGCGATCTTTCAATGAATGATCCCGATTCGTGGGAATGGTCCTTCGATCCGGCGTCGGTAAGCTTTGTGGACAGTACCGACGAAAATTCACAAAACCCGGTTGTTATTTTTGACTCCGCAGGATTTTACGACGTAACCCTTGTTGCATCCAATTCCGGGGGAAGCGATACGCTGACAAAGGTCGATTACATCAACGTGAGTCAGGCGCCCCCGGTGGCCAATTTTGAAGCCGACAAGCTGACTCCCACAACAAACGATACGGTTCATTTCACCGATCTGTCAGACAACAATCCCGATTCGTGGTACTGGACTTTCGACCCTTCCACCGTTACTTTTGTGGACAGCACCGATGCGAACTCGCAAAATCCCATTGTCATTTTTGATGTACCGGGCCTTTACGACGCAACACTGACGGCCTCGAACACAGGCGGAAGCGACACCCTGACAAAAGTCGATTACATTGATGTTTCTGATTCATTACAAGTAAACGCAACTGCCGACCCCGATACGGTCTGTAGCGGTGAAACAACCCAGCTGGATGCCAATGCAAGCGGAGGCTCGGGTAGTTATACGTATTCGTGGACATCGAATCCACCGGGGTTTTCCTCCGATTTAAAAGACCCCACGGTGACACCCGACACAACGACGGTTTACATCGCAGAGGTGTCAGACGGTAACGACACCGAAACCGACAGCGTTGAAGTCGTGGTGAACGGTTTGCCGGAGATCACGCTGGGCGACTGGCCGGAAATTTTATGCAACGAACAGGAACCGCCGGTACAGCTTACGGCCGACCCTGAAGGAGGTACGTACAGTGGAAATGTGACCGAAGACGGTATTTTCACACCCGAAACCGCACCCCCGGGATGGAACGTCATCACTTACACATACAAGGATAGTAACGGCTGCGAAAATTCGGAACAAGACTCCATTTTTGTGGATGAATGTGTCGGGATTGATGTTGTAGGTGCGGAAGACGGCATCAATGTTTACCCGAATCCAAACGACGGAAAGTTCATGGTCGTGTCTTCGAAAATCATTACTTCGGTGGAAATCATCAATCAATTGGGAAAGGTTGTTTTCAAAAAGCCGTTTAACAGTCAGTCTGTCAGAATTGATGCCGGCCTGCGAAAGGGTGTTTATTTCATCCGGTTACGGACGAAAAACGGCCCGGTGATCACCAAATCAATTGTGATTTATTGAGCCTTTGTGACGGTCAGGTTTTGTTCATAAACTTTGCCGGAAACCATCGCATTAAAAGTCGGATGGATTATTTATCCTTTCCCGCGGTTTTTTCTTTCCAGAGCTGACTGAAAGACTTTTCAGCTATTTGCGGTAATTCGCGGCGTGGCCCCCATGTTTTGGAAGCAAACATGCCTGCAGCCATGTTTTTGGATTTTCCCCCCGCCATGTCCAGCATTTTCCGCGATTGAAGGGCAAAGGTTGACCACCTGATACTCTGGTGTTCCATAAAAGTGAAATAGCCGTTTTTTACCGCATCGTTCCGGTTGACCAGCAGCAATTCGTGCAGGGGTATTTTTACCGGACAGACTTCCGTGCATTTCCCGCAAAGCGACGAGGCATAACTCAGGTGTTTGAAGCTTTTGAAATCTTTTAAATGAGGTGTTATCACCGATCCGATGGGACCGCTGTAAGTGGTTGCATAAGTATGTCCGCCAACGTTTTTGTACACCGGGCAGGCGTTCAGACAGGCACCGCATTTGATGCACGAAAGCGCCTGTCGCTGGCGTTCTTTGGCCAGCAGTTCGGTGCGTCCGTTATCCAGCAAAACAAGGTACATTTCCTCAGGCCCGTCTTTTTCGTTTTCTTTGCGCGGCCCGCTGATGATGGAATTGTAAACCGTCATCAACTGACCGGTTCCGTGGGTAGCCAACAGGGGCCAGTACAGGTCAAGGTCGGTCAGGGAAGGGATGATTTTTTCAATCCCCGAAATGGCAATGTGCACTTTTGGAAAAGACATGGTCAGCAGGGCGTTACCTTCGTTTTCGGTAAGGGCAACGGAACCGGTGTCGGCAATCAGAAAATTAGCCCCCGAAACCCCCAGATCGGCAGCCACGAATTTATCACGCAGCAATTCCCTGGTGTAGTTGGTGAGTTGTTCCGGACTCAGGTTTTCTTCAACACCAAACTTTTCATGGTACAAGGCAGCAATTTCTTCTTTGGACATGTGCATGGCAGGCGTAACGATGTGGTAAGGCTTTTGGCCTGCCTGCTGGACGATAAACTCACCCAGGTCGGTTTCCACTGCTTCCACCCCGTTTTTTTCAAGAAAAGCGTTCAACTCAATTTCCTCGGTGATCATCGACTTGGATTTGACCATTGCTTTCAAACCGTGTTTTTTTACAATGGTCAGAATTTCCGCCAGTGCTTCGCCGGCATCCCTTGCCCAGATGATTTTCCCGCCGTTCTTCAGATAATTCTTTTCGAATTCCACAAGGTATTTCTCCAGATCGTTGATTACCTTGTATTTAATGTATCCGGCAGTTTGCCGCGCCATTTCAAGATTTTTGTATATTTTTTTTCCTCTGGTGACGGCTGCATCGTATCTGGAAATATTGAATTTAAGTTTTTTCCTGTGCTCCTCATCAAAGGCCACCTTTTCGGCAATCTTCAGGAATTCTTTATTCTGTACTGATCGTTTCAATTCGTTTGTTATTTCAGCAGTTGTGATATTTTTTGAACGCGTAAAAGATGCCTTCCTCCCTCAAACGTGGTTTTTAAAAACACACGGGTCATTTCCCAGGCTTCTTCAAATGGAACAAATCTGCCGGGAAGTGAAAGAATGTTGGCGTCGTTGTGCTGCCGGGCCAATGCTGCCAGTTCCGGGTTCCAGCAAAGTGCAGCACGCACATGGGGGTATTTGTTTGCCGTCATCTGCGCACCGTTACCGCTTCCGCAGATGATAATTCCCCTGTCGTACTTTCCGCTGTTGATGTCCCTGGCCAGCGGATGGATAAAATCCGGGTAATCAACGCTTTTATCCGAACCGGTGCCAAAATCAACAACTTTATAACCTGCTGCTTCCAGCTTCTGTTTCAGGAACTCCTTCATGGCAAAACCGCCGTGGTCGGAGGCCATTGCCAAAGTGGTGCCAGCTTTCGTCATTGTTCATAAATTTAGTCCACAAAATTAACCAAAATTAAAGGTGCACCCCAAAGTATCTGTAAATGAATACCATTATTTATTGAGGCAACTTCAGGCTATTTCTAATCTGTTCAATTTCACTTTTTTATTACTTATGAATAAAATGTTGTTAATATCTGCTTAATTTTGTTGAGAAAAAAATGATAAAACGGGAGTTGTCAACAAGCGAAATTATTGTTTTGCAGTATCTGGTTTAAACCTGATTTTTATCAATTTTTACGAGCAGAAATTAACATCAAGATGGGGGGTGTTTACACAAAAAGTTATTAAATATTTTACTTGTTAACAGTTTGTTAACTAAATGCTATAAATACTCATGCTGAGTAAAATGTATGGTAGTAAAGCCGTGGCAAATTGTTTACAAAATGCCATTATTGACAAATCAAAACAATCGTACAAAAAGTAATCAGACATATGAACAGGATAACATTAATAAACAATTATAATATTAAAATTAATAAATAATATATGCTTTTGTTAGCATCCTTTCAGACCAAACCATGGACTTCATAGAAGAAATAGAAAAACTGAAAAAAGAAAAAAACGCCATCATCCTGGCCCATTATTATCAGGTTCCCGAAATACAGGATATTGCCGACTATGTCGGCGACAGCCTGGGCCTGGCTCAAAAGGCCTCCGAAACCAGGGCAGGCATGATTGTTTTTGCCGGTGTGCACTTCATGGCCGAAACGGCTAAAATGCTGAATCCCGATACCCCCGTTATTTTACCCGACCTGGAAGCAGGCTGTTCGTTGGCCGATTCCTGCCCGCTTGACGAATTTAAAGCTTTTGTGGAAAAACATCCCGGACACATTGTCATCTCCTACATCAACACCACTGCTGCCATCAAGACGGTTACCGATGTGGTGTGCACTTCGGGAAATGCGGTACATATCGTGGAGTCTTTTCCAAAAGACCAGAAAATAATTTTTGCTCCCGATAAAAACCTGGGTGGTTACATCAACAGGATTACCGGACGCGACATGGTTTTGTGGGACGGAACCTGCGAGGTCCATGATATTCTGACCACCGAGGCCATCATCAGCATGAAGGAAGAAAACCCGGAAGCCTGCCTCATTGCCCACCCCGAGTGCAACGCTGCGGTGCTTGAACTTGCCGATTACGTAGGATCAACAACCGGCATGCTGAAATACACCCAGCAAAGCCAAAACGAGAAATTCATCGTGGCCACCGAATCGGGCATCCTTCACCAAATGCAACTGCGGTCCCCTGAAAAAGAATTCCTGGTGGTGCCTTCGGACGAAACCTGTTCCTGCAACGATTGTCCCTACATGAAACTGAACACCATGGAAAAACTGTACCTTGCGATGAAAAATGAGAAGCCATTAATTGAGCTGGACGTAGAGGTGATGCAACTGGCACGAAAGCCCATCGAGCGGATGCTTGATATTTCAAAAAAACTGAAACTGATTTAACACAACATTTTTGATGTCCCAAAACTTAAAAACCGTTTTTATTTTTACACTGATCGTGGTGTTCGGTTTGCTGAGTGTTCAGTCATTTGCGCAACAGGACACCCTGAAACCAAATCCCAACGGCTACAATAAATTTTACTACCGCAACGGTAAACTGGCCAGCGAAGGAACCATGCGCAACGGCAAGCCCGACGGTTACTGGAAAAATTATTACAAAACCGGCGGACTGAAATCGGAGGGAAACAGGAAGGATTTTTTGCTGGACAGTACATGGAAATTCTACGACGAAAATGGAAATCTGACACTGGAAATCAATTACAAAGCCGGTAAAAAGAACGGTTACCGTTACACCTACCAGGGAAACGAAATCACGAAAGAATATTTTGTGAACGGTGTAAAACAGGACTATTCCTTTGTTCTCTACCCCAACGGCAGGATTAAACTGAAGATTCCGTTCACAGACGGACTGGAGTCAGGCCTGGCACGGGAATACGACAGCAGCGGAAACATCATCCAACTGATTACTTATAAAAAAGGCTATGTGGTGGAACGTGAGCGCATCAACCGATACGATGCCAACAACATGCCCCACGGAAAATGGAAATGGTTTTACGATGACGAAACCCTGAAATCAGAGGGAAATTACAACCACGGTCTGAAAAATGGCTATTTTAAGGAGTACGATCACGAAGGAAATTTATTATCAGCCAAGAAATTTGTCAATGGTGAAGAAATGGAAAAAGCCGAAGAGCTTGTCAAGCTCGATGTGCGCAAGGAATATTATCCCAACGGCAGCATAAAAACCATGGCCACTTATAGCGAAGACGGCGTTCCCGAAGGCATACGAAGGGAATACGACCCTGACGGGAAAGTGGTTAGATCCTTCGTCTTCAGAAAAGGAAAAGTCGTGGAAGAGGGCATCATCACCGATGCCGGAACCAAAGAAGGCAACTGGAAAGAGTATTATCCGGATGGTCAGCTAAAAGCTATCGGATATTTTGAAAACGACAACAAAACCGGTGAGTGGAAATACTATTATCCCAACGGTAAGCTGGAAGAAACGGGTAAGTTTGTGAATGGCAAACCCGACAGTGTCTGGCGGTGGTTTTATCCCAGCGGCAAGTTGTTGCGCAAAGAAAGTTTTTTCAACGGCTTGTCTGACGGTTTGCTGACGGAATACGACGAAGACGGCAACGTCATCATCCAGGGTGATTTCATCGAGGGCAAAAAGGAAGGCATCTGGATTTACATTGTAGGCGATAATCGCGACGAAATTGAGTATGCCGACGGATTGAGAAACGGCGAAAGCAAATCCTATTACAAAAACATCACGCTGAGTTACGAAGGAAAATATGTGGATGACCTGCCTAACGGCGAACATACCTGGTACTGGGTAAACGGAAGAATCAAACAAAAAGGAAAGTACGTCATGGGCCGGAAAACCGGCGACTGGAAAAAATATGATCCTGACGGAAACATCATCATCACCATCACTTACCGGAACGGAAAAGAGATAAAATACGACGGAATAGCTGTTGATTTGGAGAACTGACCACTGGTCGTAAAAACGTTTTTAATCAAAAAAAAAGGCAATCCGGTCTGACAGGAATTGTACTCCTAAAGAAATTTTTATCTTCGCCGAGAATTAATAAAACAAACCACTATGAAAAAATTAATTATTGTATTCGCAGTTTTTTCGCTGATTGCTGTTTCTTGTCAGAACGGCACGCTTAAAAATGAAGAAAAAGCGGCAGCTGCCGGTATTGAAAAAGCAACAGATGAAATTATCAACGTTAACCTGGCCGAATTTGAACAAAAGGCTGAAAACCTTGTCGGGAAAAAGATATCCGTTAAGGGAACGGTTGACCACATTTGTAAACATGGCGGCCAGCGCATGTTCATTGTTGCCACAGGCAGTGATGGCCGTGTGAAAGTTACACCCGATGAGCATGTAGCAGCTTTTAAAACCGACCTTGAAGGGCAGCACATTGAAGTTATCGGTATTGTTGAAGAACAGGTAATTGATGAAGCTTACCTCAGGGAATGGGAAGAAGAAATACTGGGTGATGCCGATCTGGGTGACGACAAAGGAGAAGGTTCTCACCTGGGAGGAAATGTTGAAAAAGGAGGTGAAGATGCCGACAAAAGCGAAGAAATGGAGAAAATCAACAATCTTCGTCAGCAAATTGCCGAGTCAGGAAAAGACCACCTCTCATTTTACTCCATTTTGTGCGTCGATTACAACATCATCGACCACGAAGATACGGAAGAATAATTCCATCTGCTCACTTACAAAATCTGCCGGTTACTATGGCGTTTAAATGGAGAAAGTGGAACAGGGCCATTCACCGCGATTTTGGTTACCTGTTTTTCGGAATGACAATCATTTACGCATTGTCGGGTATTGCCATCAACCACCTTGATGACTGGAACCCGAATTACAAAGTTGTCACGCAATAAATACAGGTCAGCCCGACGGCTCAAAAACCAGACAGGAAGGCAGTTAAAAAAATGCTTGAACCGTTTGGCAGCGATGTCAAATACAAAAACCACTATTTCCCCGGTAACGGATTATTAAAGGTTTTTATTAAAGACGGCACCGTTCTGATCGATTTGGAATCAGGCAGGGGCATTATCGAAATGACGAAAAGACGGCCCATCTTCCGCGAGGTTAACTATTTGCACTACAATCCTATAAAATACTGGACATGGTACTCGGATATTTTTTCCGGTGCCCTCATCATCCTGGGAATCAGTGGTGTTTTAATTCCGAAAAAAGAAAGAGGGATTACTAAGCGGGGTGCCTGGCTGACTTTGCTTGGGATCGTTATCCCACTCATTTATTTGGTGATCTATTTTTATTAAACCATGACCGAATACATTATCATAGCTGTTTTCATCGCCTGGTACACCCTGTCACTTGTTATTTCAGAGAAATTGGGTAAAAAGAAAAAATTAGGTGTGGAATGGTCGTTTTTCCTGAGTTTTATGCTGAGCCCGGTAATTGGTTATCTGATCACGTATTACAGTCAGGATAAATAAAGATGACAAGTTCAAAAACAGAAGGTAAAAAAAAGTGCTCATTTAAGGAATGGTTGTCATGCTACCTTGAGCGTGGAGCATACTCAGGACGTTGTGGCACCTCAGGATTAAAGGCCGTCAGGTCAATAAAAAAGTGAGCGCTTTTTAAAAAGACAGAGGCCGCAGTTTCTTCAAACCAAAAACAAAGCAGCGGCAATGCCATCTGCAAACAATTTACCCTTTTCTGTAAGCAGGTAAGTGTTTCCGTTTTGCTGCACTTCGCCACCTGTGATAAATTTGCGGATACTTACTTTAAAATGCGCCAGAAACGATTCTCCGAATACATTTGAAATATGTTGGCTGTCGCAACCCCAGGAAGTCCGCAGCGAAGTCATCACGTATTCATTGTATTGCTGTGCGGTTGTCAGCACTTCTTTTTCAAGAACGGATTTCTCCACGGTATCGGCTTCGGTGTACAGCTTCATTGAAGAAACGTTCCACTGCCGTGAATGCCCGTTGAACGAATGTGCCGACGGTCCCAGTCCGAGGTAGTGCCCGCCCAGCCAGTAAATACTGTTGTGTTTTGAATAATGCCCCTGCCTCGCAAAATTGGAAATCTCGTAATGGATAAAGTCGTTTTTTCCGGTTTCTTCAAGTAAAATTTTAAAATGCCTGATGGATTGTTTTTCGTCAACAGCCTGCATCTTTTTTTTCAGGATCAGTGTGCTAAGCGCCGTTTTGGGCTCGACCGTCAAAGCGTAAGCCGACAAATGGGGAAGACCAAACTCCATGAAAACAGCCAGATTTTCTTTCCATTTTTTGTCCGTTAAAGAGGGGATGCCGTAAATAAGGTCGATGGTCAGGTTCGTAAAACCCTGTTTCAATGTCCTTTCGATGGCACTAAGGGCCTGCTTCCCGTTGTGCACACGATTCAGGTAAACCAGATCGTCATCAAAAAAGCTTTGCACGCCCATGCTCAGGCGATTCACCGGTGTTTCGTTTTTCAGGGCTTTCAGCTTGTCGTTGTCCAGGTCATCGGGATTGGCTTCAAGGGTAATTTCGGCATCCGGGCTGAGCACAAAATGATCATTGATTTTACCACTGATCCGGTTGATTTCGTCCACCGAAAGCATGGAGGGGGTTCCCCCGCCAAAGTAAACAGACCGGATATTTTTGTCTTCCAGATAATCTTTCCCGCGGTCAAGCTCGTTCAGCAAAGCCCTCACGAAAAAGGGCCTGTGCTTTTCGGAAGCCACCGAGAAAAAATTGCAATAATGACATTTTTGCTTGCAGAACGGAATATGGATGTAAATGCCCGGCATGGAAAAAGGCTAAGAATCAACTTGTTTTTTCAGGATTATCCTGAAGGTTGTTCCCTTGCCCGCTATGGAAGATTTGACAAATATTTTTCCCTTGTGGTAGTCGCGGATGATGCGTTTGGCCAGCGAAAGACCCAGTCCCCAGCCACGTTTTTTGCGGGTGTAACCGGGATTAAAAATGGCTTTTTGTTCGGTTTTTGGAATACCCTTTCCTGTGTCGGAAAAGTCAATGATCACTTGTTTGGGTTCTTCTTTCAGCGAAATGCTTATGGTACCCGAACCACTCATGGCGTCGATGGCGTTTTTGCAAATGTTTTCGATTACCCAGCTGAACAGGGGGCCGTTTACCGGCAGCAAAATGGGTTTGGCAGGCAGATTTAATTCAAAGTTGATTTTTCGGGGTGTGCGCGGTTTGAGGTAGTCGATACTGGCGGCGGTGATTTCCACAATGTCGTTTTCTTCCAGTTTTGGGATGGAACCGATTTTTGAAAAACGCTCGGTGATCACCTCCAGCCGTTCGATGTCTTTTTCAATCTCAATGGCCGCTTCTTCATTGTCCCCTTTCATTTTCAGCAATTCAATCCAGGCCATGATGGACGAAAGAGGGGTGCCGAGCTGGTGAGCCGTTTCCTTCGCCATGCCTGCCCAAACCCGGTTTTGTTCGGCCCGCCGCGAAAAACTGAACAACAGGTAGGCAATGCCCAGAAAAACAGCGATAATTAAAATCTGGGCAATGGGAAAAAATTTCATGATGGTCAGCAACTCCGAGTCTTTGTAGAAAATGTAATTGGTGCCCTGCTCGCCGAAAGTAACTTTGATGGGCTGGTTTTCGTCGGCCATTTCTTCCAGTTTCTGCTGAACGTAAGACGGGTCGCTCATGTTGATGTCGTTGAGGTTGCCGAACTGGATGACATTTTCTTTGGTGCTGTCGGTGATGATGACCGGCACACTGGAGGAGTTAAGCGCCACCTCCGTAATGAAAGAACTGATGTAATCGTTCAAAACGTCTTTCAGCTCGGTAAAAAACCGCGAATCCTTGTAATAAAGATAGTGCTTGTTATAGCGCGAGATGATTACTTCGATGGGTTCGTAAGTAGAAAAATCTTCCTTCAAAGCGCCCGTCAAATGGGTAACCGAGTCGAGTGAAAAATCAAGATTACTTGCCGTCAGTATCCTTCCGCCGGCATCTGTTTCGATGATGGGGATGGTTTTGTTGTTGGCAATCAGTTTCATGAAAAAGGTGAGGTCTTCATCGGGCTTGTCTTTAAGAATTTGTTTGTACACACCGGCAAGGATTTCCACTTTTTCCCTTTCCTGTTCCTGAAGTTGTTTGAAGAATGATTCTGTGTAGCGTACCAGCCGGGCCTTCCGGTGGACGGCATCGGCCCACAACTTCACATTTTTACGCTCTTCGTTGGCAAATTTTTGTACCAGTACGTTGG
This sequence comes from Bacteroidota bacterium, assembly GCA_024276895.1. GTDB lineage: Bacteria > Bacteroidota > Bacteroidia > Bacteroidales > F082 > B6-G9. The sequence goes on along the minus strand of JAJRWG010000156.1, from coordinate 7,307 downwards.
TATAAAAAATGGATGCGGCAATGATGATCATCGCCAGGATAAAAAGAAAAATCTTACTCCGTTTTTTTTTCGTGTAAATGTCCAAAGCGCACGGGTTGTTTAATGTTCAAAAGTACAAACTATAAAATTAACAGAAAATTGCTATTGGTGTTTGAGGGCGCGTTTTCATTTTCGTTGTCCTTTTGAAAAAATCGTTGCGGTGTGAAGTTCCCGGAGGCGAAACCCTTCTCCGGAATGGCTGCACGCTTTCGCACACCTTTTGTTCAGTTGCCGAACACTTTTTGTAAAGGACAGTTTCGTAAAACACACAACACCAATAAAATATACATACTGGCACAATAACTGATAATTGACTGGTGCTATTTGATCAACAGAAAACAACAAACTGATTTATGATTCACCTCAGGGATATTAATAAAACGTACTATACCGGAAAAACCAGTTTGCATGTATTAAAAGGAATCGACCTGCATGTTGAAAAAGGCGAACTGGTATCCATCATGGGATCTTCGGGCTCGGGAAAATCAACCATGCTGAACATCATTGGCATGCTGGATAATTTTGACCAGGGCGAATACTACCTGAACGGCGAAGCCATCGGGAAGATGAGTGAAACAAAAGCAGCCCATTTGCGGAACAAATTCATCGGCTTTGTCTTCCAGTCCTTCAACCTGATCTCGTTTAAAAATGCCGTGGAAAATGTTGCCCTGCCCCTTTACTATCAGAAAGTCAGCCGTAAAAAACGAAACAAGCTGGCCATGGAATACCTCGAAAAAATGGGTCTGGCCGAGTGGGCACATCACCTGCCCAACGAGCTTTCGGGCGGGCAAAAGCAGCGGCTCGCCATCGCCAGGGCCCTGATTTCGCAACCCAAGGTTATCCTTGCCGACGAACCCACCGGCGCACTGGATTCAGCCACTTCCATGGAGGTCATGGACATCTTCAAGGAAATCAACAAAATGGGTATCACCATTTTAATCGTTACGCACGAAAGAGACATCGCTGCCAAAACCGACCGCATCATCAAACTAAAGGACGGGCTGATTGATTCAATAGTATCCAACGGCTACCGCAAAAGCTGGCTCGCACAACAAGTAATGGCTTAACTCAACGAAAAATGTTCGATCGCGACAAATGGCAGGAAATATTCAGTACCATCGGCAACAACAAGCTGCGTACTATTTTAACAGGCTTCAGTGTGGCCTGGGGTATTTTCATGCTGGTGGTGCTGCTGGGCTCGGGTTACGGACTTGAAAACGGTGTCAAGCGCGAATTCATGGGCGATGCGGTCAACTACCTTTCCATTCGCTCGGGCGTTACTTCGGAGGCGTTCAAAGGGATGAAGCCCGGCCGCCAGATTCAGTTTACCAACGAAGACCGCGAGATTTTACGCACTATCGACAAGGTGGAAAACAGTTCCACAAGAACGTATATTTTTTTGCAGAACGGGCTGCTGTCCTACAAAAACGAATACGGTACTTTTGACATGTTTGCCATCACACCGGCGTACCGTGAGGTAGAGTCAATTAAAATGATGAACGGCCGTTTTCTGAACGAAAAAGATATCAACGATTACCGCAAAGTAGTCGTGCTGGGCCGTGCGGTTTACGAAGCCCTGTTTAAAGAGCAGGAGGCGCTCGGCGAATACGTCAGGGTGGGTGGCGTACCTTTTCAGGTGGTGGGCGTGTTCGACGATCCAGGACAGGACAGGGACATCCAGCGAGTTTACCTTCCCGCCAGTACGGCACAAAGGGTGTTTAACATGGGCAACAACATCCAGACAGTGCTGCTCAACCTGAGCGATACCGATGTGGCCGTGAGCAAACAAACTGAAGAAGAGGTAAGAAAAAGACTGGCTGCAAAACACAAATTCGATCCCGGGGACAAACGGGCCATCGGCATCTTCAACAGCATCGAGAATTATATGCAATTTATGAATCTGTTTGCCGGCATCCGTTTTTTTATCTGGATTATCGGTACCGGGACGATCATTGCCGGCATTGTCGGGGTGAGCAACATCATGATGATTGTTGTGAAGGAACGAACCAAAGAGATCGGCATCCGCAAAGCACTTGGCGCCAGGCCCCGTACCATCATCAGTTTGATTTTACAGGAATCGATTTTGATTACCGCTTTTGCTGGCTACATCGGGCTGGTCAGCGGGGTCGGACTCCTGGAATTAATGGGCAGAGTTTTGCCGGAACACGATTATTTCGCCAACCCGGAAATCAACATCAACATCGCCCTCGGCGCCACGGCTTTGCTGATCATTGCCGGAGCCGTTGCGGGCTACGTGCCGGCACGGAAAGCCGCTGCCGTGAAACCGGTTGTGGCCTTGCGGGATGAATAGAAACAAATCGTACGGCCACCGAACGAGAAAAGAGCATTAAAAAACCAGAACTAACGTTGACAGACGACTAAAGAACAAAAACACAACAGACCATGGGATTGTTTGATCAGGATAAATGGCATGAAATATTCTTCGCACTGAAGAAAAACAAGCTGCGCACTTTTTTTACGGCTTTCGGTGTGTTCTGGGGTATTTTCATGCTCATCATCATGCTGGGTTCCGGAAAAGGCCTGCGCAACGGTGCCATGGAAGGTATGGGCGACCTGGCCACCAACGCACTGTTTGTGTGGACCAAGCAAACGACTATCCCTTACAAAGGCTTCCCGAGAGGACGACGGTTTAACTTCAACAATGACGACAACCAAGCGCTTCTGGACAACATCCCCGAAATCCGGTACCTCGCTCCCCGGCTGCAGGTTTTTGGCGGAGAGGGAAACAACAATGTGGTCAGGGGCGACCGGACAGCAGCTTTCACCATTCAGGGCGACTACCCGGCCTACAACCTCATCGATCCGGTGGATCTCATCCGGGGCAGGTTTATCAATGACCTGGACATCCGCGACAAGCGGAAAAACATCGTCATTGGTAAAAGGGTTTACGATGAGATGTTTGAAAAAGATGAAAACCCCATCGGTGAAAACATCCGCATCCGGGACGTTTACTTCAAGGTTGTGGGTGTGCTTTCTTCCAAAAAAAGCGGGCGCCAGGCCGAAGATGAAAACAGCCAGATTGTGATGCCTTTTACTACCATGCAGCACACCTACAACTTTGGCAACACCGTGGGATGGTATTCCATTACGGCAAAAGAGGGTTACCGGGCTTCGGTGGTACTGGAAAAAGTGAAAGACCTGCTCAGGAGCAGGCATTCGGTTTCACCGGAAGACGACAGGGCACTGGGGTATTTCAACCTGGAAGAACAGTTCCGTAAAATGACTACGCTTTTCAGCGGTATCGACGGGCTGGTTTGGATTGTCGGGATCGGTACACTGCTGGCAGGGGTGATTGGTGTGAGCAACATCATGCTCATTGTGGTGAAAGAGCGTACCAAAGAAATAGGCATCCAGCGTGCCATCGGCGCCAGTCCGGGTCAGGTCAAAAGCCAGATTGTCATCGAGTCTGTTTTCCTGACTACCCTGGCCGGTTACTTCGGTCTGGCCCTGGGTGTGGGGGTGCTGGAATTAATAAACTATCTGCTGCTTCAGGCGGGTGAAGGAAGCAAAGGCATGTTTTCCCATCCGGAAGTGGATTTTCACACGGCTGTTCTGGCACTGCTCGTCCTGGTTATTTCGGGAGCCCTGGCAGGCCTGATTCCTGCACAAAGGGCTGTTCAGTTAAAACCAATTGATGCCTTGCGGGATGAATAAAAAAAGAAAAATCAAAAAAATAAGGATTTAACATGTTAATTTACAAAGTGATAACAATAATTTCAAAACAATAAACAGATGAAAGCATTTTTTAAAATATTGGGCGGATTGGTGATTCTCGGCATTTTTGCCTACACCATTTATTTTCTGTTTCAGAAATCACAATCCAAACCGGTGGTTTACGAAACGTCCACACCTGTCGTGAGCAACATCATAAAAAAGACCACGGCAACCGGTTCGGTTGTTCCCCGTCGTGAAATAGAAATCAAACCTGTTGTTTCAGGCATTATCGAAAAAATTTATGTGGAAGAAGGGGCCATGATCAAAAAGGGGGATTTGATCGCCAGGATCAGGATCATCCCCAACATGATCAATCTGAACAACGCCAAATCGCGAATAGATGTGGCCGAAATCAACCTCAATGATGCCAAACGAAATTACGACCGTCAGCTAAAGTTGTTTGAAAACGGGGTGATTGCCAAAGCCGATTTTGAGACTTACGAAGTGGCTTACCAAAACGCAAAGGAGGAACTGGAAACAGCTAGGGAAACCCTTGAACTTATTCAGGAAGGGCAGATAAAAAAACCGGGTTCGGCCACCAACACCCTGGTTACATCCACCATCGACGGCATGGTGCTCGACATCCCCGTGGAGGTTGGCGACCAGGTGATCGAAACCAACAACTTCAACCCCGGTACCACCATTGCTTTTGTTGCTGACATGGGCGAAATGGTTTTTGAAGGCAAGATCGACGAATCGGAAGTGGGGAAAATCAAAGAGGGTATGCCATTGATACTAACCATCGGCGCGCTGGAAGACGTTTCGTTTGACGCCACCCTGGAACACATTTCACCCAAGGGCAGCGAGGTGAACGGAGCAGTACAGTTTGAGATCAAAGCCGACGTTAAACTGAAAAAAGACCAGTTTGTCAGGGCCGGTTACAGCGCCAACGCCGACATCGTGCTGGACAGGGTGGACAGTGTACTGACAATTTCGGAAAGTGTTTTGCGTTTTGAAGACGACACCACCTACGTCGAGGTGATGGTGGGCGAACAGCAGTTCGAAAAAAGGATTATCGAAACCGGCTTGTCCGACGGCATCAACATCCAGGTGGTATCAGGTCTGGACCCTGGCGACAAGATCAAGAAAGAATCGTAAAAACAACTCTTCCTGATTAGGGCTGCAACAAAATATCACTATTATTTTTCATGTTTAAGCCATTTATCTTTATCTTCGTTGTCACTATTGATAAAACATTCATACGAAATAATTTATAAAATTAAACTGCCATGAAAAATTATCTTCCACTGCTTTTTGCAGGATTATTCTTCCTCGGTGCCTGTTCAAGCATCCAGGTTGTTTCTGATTACGATAAATCTGTTGATTTTACGAAATTCAAAACCTTTGAATATTACGGATGGGCTGACAACAGCGATAAAATATTAACTCCTTTTGACAAGCAGCGCATTGAAAAAGCCTTCGGTGAGGAGTTTAAAAAACGTGGTCTGACTTACGTAGAAGAAGGTGGCGATTTGGTGGTAGCCCTTTACATTGTAACCGAAAACAAATCGGAAACCGTTGCGCACACCACCAATATGGGTTACGGCGGTTATGCAGGTTATTACGGTTACGGCCCCGGCTGGGGCTGGGGTCCCGGTTTTGGCATGGGATCCTCCACAACAACCTACAGCACTTACGATTACACGGTTGGCACTCTGGTGGTTGATGTTTTTGACAAGACCGGAAAAAAACTTATCTGGGAAAGTGTGGGAACAAAAACAGTGGACGAAAACCCGCAAACCAGGGACGAAAGCATTCCCAAAGCCGTCGCAGCTATCATGAATGAGTATCCCGTACCGCCCATAGAAAAGAAGAAATAAAGCACGAAAAAAAGCGGCTTTCGGGCCGCTTTTTTTGAGAAATATCATCCTGCTTTTATTTCCGGGTTTCCTTTGCCTTATTTATGGCATCTGCCATTTCAGGTATGTCTTTTACCTGTTCGGTAAACTGGGTGAAAATTTCCATCGTACCTTCGTCAAAAGGTTTGTAGTTCGTGGCCAGTCCGATGTATTTTCCGGCCTGATCAAATTTCTGGGCATTGAATTCTTCAGCGGCTTTGGCCAGCAGGGCCCGTGCAGCAGTGGCTTTGGCAGCGCTGACGGTTTTGGCGGCTTTCGAGTCACCTTCGCCGTTTTTGATCACCTGATCCATTCGCTCCATCATTTTTTCCATCTCACCCTTTTCCTTGTAAACCAGTCCCTGGCCGTAAAAAGCCTTCACACAGGTAGGTTTTACATCCAGACCTTTCTGGTACTCGGCATAGGCTTCATCCAATTTGTTTTCCTTTCTGAGCGCATCGCCTTTTTTAGCACGCACCTGGGCGATGACATTTGCAAATTTTTTCTCGAGTTTGGGATTGCCAATTTCTTTTGAATAGGCAAGTCCTTTATCAAAAACGGCCAGCGAACCGTCCAGGTCTTTGGCCTTATAAAACGCGATGCCGTTCTTGTAATAGGCATTTCCCAGTTGCTTTTGAATACTGCTTTTCAGCTCATCCGCCTCCGGCCCAACTTGTTCGGCCATTTCAAGCGCAGTTTTGTAAGCATCAATAGCCTGAGCATATTCTTTGGCATTGTATTTTTGGTTGCCTTCGTTGTACTTTGCCCCGGCTTCGTCAAGCGATTGTGCAAAGCACCGGAAAAGAAAACTAAAACCCCAAGTAACATCAATGATTTCTTTAACATGATTCTAAGTTTTTTATTCGTAAATAGATTTTGGCCGGCAAAAATACAAATTATTGTTTTGATGATAAAAAGACCGAAATTGATGTATGAATAAAAACGGCTTTAACATTTTCCTACTTTCGTTGACTGAAACAAAACCCTTTTCCGATTGAGCATGAAAAACGAACTAAAAACCGGTTTCATTATTTGCATTTTCTTCAGCTTGTTTTTTGTTGCCGACAAGACCCTGTTTTCAACTATCTATCACGGTATTGAGAATACAATTGACCTTTATCCCCTGAGTTATTTTACAACCTATTTAATTGTTGGAATACCGGTTTTCCTGTTTGTTTTTTTCTCTGACAGGTATCAAATTCTAAAGCCGCTGGGATTGAAAAGCAACTTTTTTCAGGCCATTGCTTTTTCATTCATCTTTACTGTCCCGATGTTTATCGGGTATGGCATAATGGCCGGTTTTGAAATTAGCTTAGCACCTAAAGACTTTTGGTTCGGGGTTGTTTTCGCTGCATTTTTCGAAGAACTTTATTACAGGGGTTTTTTCTTTGGTCAACTGTTTAAAAAGACAAAACTTGGGTTTTTATCAGCCCTGGTTCTGGGCGCTTTGGTTTTTGCTTCTTTACACTTATACCAGAGTGACGACCCTGCGACTTTGTTCGGAATCTTCATCATTACCTTTATGGGTGCCGGTTTTTTTGCCTGGATGTTTGTGGAATGGGATTACAATTTATGGGTGCCGATCGGACTGCACTTTTTTATGAACCTTTCCTGGACAATTTTTTCGATTTCGGACAATGCATTTGGCAATTTGACCGCCAACCTGATCAGGGGGTTAACAATACTGTTTGCCAT
>JAJRWG010000009.1 GCA_024276895.1 Bacteroidota bacterium | reverse complement strand
TACCAGTCGTAGGTCGTGTTATCCGTCAATCCGCTTAAAGGATAGGGTTCTGTGGATGTCCCGGTAATCATGTTTCCTGTGCCCTGTGTAAAACCGCTTACATCCCACTCGATGTCCCAGGTTGATGTACCTGCTACATCTGTCCAGTACAGGTCGGCAGAAGTAGGGGTAATGTAATTTACCGTTTGGTTTATTGGTTTTGCACAGGCGGGAATGGTTTCGAAGTTTACTAAATCGATGTATAACCGCCAGCCGTCAACACCGCCGGGGGGCACGCGCCAGGCTACGAAAACAGTTCCCGAGTATGCCGAAAGATCAATGGTCATTTCCTGATAGGTAGTGTTGGAATAAACCGTCAGCGGCACCAGGGTGTTTGTAAAATCAGCAGGGCTGTTGCCTGTTGTGGACAAAAGCACTTCAAAATCGTTGGGATCGCTGGCAGCCTGAACCCTGTAAAAGAACCGGATCTGTTCGTTACCGGTAACCGTCAGGGGCGGTGTGATCAGCCAGTCATCGTTGTTACCTGCCTTGCCGTCGGTGTTGATGGAAGCCACCTCATCGCCTTCATAAGTAAACTGGCCATAGTTCATGTTCCAGGTGGTGTTATCGTTGTTTTCATTCAAAACCACCCAACAATCCTGGGTTGTTGAACCCGAGTTGAAGTCTTCGGTGTAGGGTGGTGAAAAAGCAATACACAATGTGGAGAAAGCGTTCGGGCCGATCCAGGCGCTTTGTTCGGTGCCACAGTCGGCCTGCACGTACCAGTCGTAGGCAGTACCTTCGGTAAGTCCCGACAGGGTGTAAGGATTGGTAGTGATGCCGGAGATAACCGTCCCGGAACCTTTAATAAATCCTGCCGGGCCGTATTCGATGTTCCAAAGGGAGGCACTGCCGTTTTCAGTCCAGTTCAGGACGGCGCTGGTGGTGGTTTTACCGGATACGAACTGTGCAGAGGGTGCCGGGCAGTTACTGCCTTCCACCGTCAGGTTATCGACATTCCAACCGCTGTACAGCCACGAACCGTCAGTGGCTCCGATAGCGAAACGGATTTTAACCTGTGAACTGCCGGCCGCCTGAGCGGATATGTCGTAGGTTTTGGATTTCCATGCCGAATTGGTGATTTCGCCCGAATTGGTAAAAATATTCACCCAGGTAGTACCGTTATCGTTGCTGATGTCGAGGTAAGCATGGTCCGCAGTGGAATTTTCGACATTAAGAAATTGCTTGAACCTTAATATGATCTGTGTAAATGAAGAACAGTCGAAAGCCGGCGACGTTGCCGTGTAGGCATGGTCAGCCAGGTTGAGTTCATAATCACCCAGGTAGGTACCCAGGCCCGACAAGTCTGTACCGATTATGTTGGTGCCGGCGAAGGCGGCCGAGGGATCGGGATTGCCATGTTCACCTCCCAGACCCAAAGGTGCACTTCTCTCAAATTCTCCGGTTAAAACCCAACCCTGGTCTGTTTCAAAATCATCGGAAAAAATAACTGTTTGTGAAAATGACTGAAAACCGGTGAGTAATAACAGCAGCCAGGTTTTCTTCAATAAAGTAATAGTTCGTCTCATAAAGCTATTAGTTTAATACTTTTTTCATAGGGGCTTTTGGTGGTGCTTGCTTAGTTTAATCTCCCCTTAGAGTACAATTGTTTTGGGTGTAAAAATACGACATATTTTAAATGCTGAAAAAACCACCAGGTTAATGTTTTCAACGATGTGGTTTTGAAAACTTTAGTAAATCCGATGCCAGGGTGGCGGCAATGCTTGACGGGACAGAAAGTAATTGACCGTAACAAGGCCTCATCAGGAAAAGATGATGACAAAAAAAGGAAGTCCTGAAATGAAAAGTTGTTGTGCCGGTTTTGTTGATATTTTACAACTGTCTAGTTTTTATTTTCCTCTGAAAAGTAATGATACACCTTATTGCCTGCGTAAGCAAAGCCCATTGCAATTAAAATAATTGTACCTCCGTTGATTGGAGCGCCCAGAGGCGGGTCTCCTGCCAGTTCAGGGTCGCCGGCAGGATTTTCCGGGCCCATCATTTGTGCAGCAGCGGCCAAAGCCGTAAAAACGATCAGAAATGCAAGGATATGTTTTTTGAGTTGTTTCATTTCAAGGATTGTTATAGGTTAATGAATAAAAACTTTAGCTGTTTGGGAGCTGTTTTTGCCAATGACCTTAACAACAACAATGCTGCTTGATGTGTGGAGTGGTATTTTGGAAAGTTCGGCAGGTGCAAGGGTGGCTTGCAAAATTTGCCTGCCCGAAAGCTCATAAACAAAAACTTCTTTGGTTTCTATATCTGTGCCGCCGTTACTGCGGATGTATATCCATTTATCCCAGGAATAAACCTGAAAGTTTTTCATGCTTTGGTGTTCATCCGTTCCGGTAGCCGAGGGGCTGAAATGCAACAGAAAACGCTGCGGATTACTGCCGATATCTGACAGAAAATTGTAAACCGGATTTTCCATCAGGTTTTGGATGTTTCCGCTGAAAAGGTCTTCGAGTTCCACTTTTGTGTCGGTAAGTGCCGAGGTATTGGCCTTAAGGGTTTGTTCGCCGGAAATGCCGGTTACAAAAAACAACTCGACTGTTTGCCCTTGTTGCGTAATTGGCGGAATGGCATTGATACTCAACAGCTCTTCGGATTGCCTGATGTAAATCTGAGGCGCTTTCCCATCGAGCGCAAACAACTTTCTTGCATCGCGGGCGCTGTCAAATCCGGGCGATGCGTCTTCGGTAAATACAACAAATGCCTCATCGTTCCATGTCCCGTTCAGGGCTTTGATTGAAAAATACTGTACTGCTGCGTTTTCGTCCGAGCCTTGCTTGTAATAGGATTGAGCGGAATGCACCCTGGCATCCATGGGGAGGGTGATGGAAGCTGCGGCTGAAGTTGCCTGAATAAAGAATGCCTGTGCCAGTGGGATGATGCCGTCGGTAAGGCTTCCGATACCCCCTGACCTGACCTTGTAATTGCCGGCCGAAGGATCCCAAACCCAAATGCTGCCGTTAACACCGACCAGGTTCCATGAACCGGTGTCCCAGTCCAGCGGGCTGGCAAAAGGGTTGCCGATAAGGTTGTAACCGTAAGGTTCCGGTCCTGAATAGCTGAGGGGTGGTACCGAGGAGGTGTTGAGGGTGAGGTCGGTGGTTTGCATGGGGCCGTCGAAAGTAAAGGTAGCATTATTGCCTGTTTCAACCCACACTTCAAAGCCTGCTCCCGGATGCATCGGTGTGCTTAACTGAGTGATGTTGTTGCGCGTATTGGTAGGCTCGTCGTAGGATTTCAGCCACACTTTCGGATTGTTGTTCAGGTAAAGTTTTTTTGCTTTCTGCCCGGTAAGCGGTGCTGAAATGTCGTGCCATTTTCCACCGGTGACGTAACGTTCGATGATGGCTTTGCCGTCAACCCACAACGAGTCGTCACCAAGGATGGAAGCATCCCCGGCAGTGTCGGACAGCAGGATTAAATTTTTGCACTTGCCTGCCGCCGAAAGTGTCGGGTAGTTGGTTAACCCTGTCGGGATACGTGCATGAATTGAAGTGTCGGGCAGTCGGTTCAGGTTCCAGTTAGCACTGTCGTTCCAACTGTTGTTGGCATTCCCCGTCCACGTAAGGGCGCTGAAACCGTTGAGAAAAACAAGGGCTGTTCCTAAAGAACTGTAAGTGCTGTCAAGTGCGCTGTTGTAAGTAGTTTGAAAAAGGACGAACTCATCAGCTTCACTGTCGTCCCAGTAGCGGTAGATAATATTGTGCCCCTGGATGAACCCGTCCATATCGGGCGTTGTGGGGTCATCAGTTGCAGCGATAATCGTATAATTGGTATCGGGAAGAAATTCGCCGATCAGGACAATAACACCCACACACAGTTCGTTGCCGGAACCGTCAACATCGAAAACGGCTATTTCATCATTCGCTTTCAGGTTGGCACTGTCGAGCCAGGCCGAATCGACAAGAATGTTCATCGGCTGGTAGGGATTGTTGGACCAGACCGTTTGAAAGTGCTGTGCCGTCAGGTAGTTTCCGCTGTAGAGCAAAGCCAGGAAAAGGAGCCATTTTATGCTGCCTTGGCGAAAAAACCGGTTCTTCAGATTTTTCATAATGATTTTTTTAGATGATGTTCAGGAGGCTTATTTTGTTTTAATATTTTACAAATTTAATTTTTTCTTGCCAACTTTGAGATTTTGCGGAAAACCGAAGGCTGATGATGTAAATCCCCCGCGGTAAATTTCCTGTTTCGTAGCTGACCAAATGACTTCCTGCGCTTAAATCTTCATTCCGGATGATCTGCATCCGCTGCCCGTTCAGATCGTAAACTTCCAGCAGCACCTTTCCTGTTTCGGGCAACAGGTAACTGATGGTCGTATAATCGTTTGCCGGATTGGGATAACACATCAGGCCGGCTTCCGGTTGCTGATTCTCTTCAACATCCGTTATACTACCTTTCAGCGTACAAACCAGGGTTCCCAGCGGTGAAAACGAAAGCGCCCCAAAAACGGGCTGAACTTCGAGGCTGATGCTGCTTTCAAAACCTTGCGGGAAGTAACTGAAAACGGGTTGACTGCCTTCGGTAAAGCCATCAACAACTGCTGTTAAGGGGTCGTCAAGGGCCACGGCAATGTTTGCAACGACAGCGGATTCCGGACTGACAGGGGCCGAGCCGACCAATAATTCATTGTTAAAAACCAGAAGTTCATCACCCGGCTGAACGGTCAAACCGTCAATTTCTATTCCTGTTACAATGATGTTCATGGGCAGGTACGGGTTTTCAACCGTTAACCGGTAGGGTGCCGGGAATCTTTCACCGGCTGTGGGGCCAATGGCAATTGACAGTGGTGGATTGTCAAGGGTTAAAATGGCGCTGTCTGTTACTTTGATGTAGTAGCCTTCGCCGGCATTAAAATTTCCGATGGTATTTATCCAGCCGATGCCGGGAATGTTTTGGATAAAACCACCGGATTCGTCAACGACTTTGACAAGTAATGAAGAATCGATGAGGGGTTGCACAGCGCTCAATGCATCCTGGCTTTGGTTTAACGGGTAACCCATGATGTTCCAGCCGGGAGACAAAGGAATTGCAAAAGGTGTGGCAACCAGAAGACCGGTTAAATCCAGTTGGGTGTTTTGGTTCACTTTGATGTAGTAGCCCTCGGTATTTGCCATGTCCCCGATGGTGTTTAGCCAGCCCGAGCCCGGGATGTTTTGAATAATCCCTCCGGCTTCATCAATTACTTTAACAAGTTCGGAGGAATTGATCAGAGGCTGTACGATATTCAGCATGTTGGAGTCTGTGGGTGAAACATTGAAAGACATGATGTTCCATCCATTGTACAACGGGATGGTTTGCGTTATGGAGGATGAGGAAGCCAGCGGCCCCTGGATTTCGATCACACGGAAATCGTACCAGCCGTAACCGGGGGGAACATCTCCGGGATAAGTGAAAGCAAAGCCTATGAAGATAAAATTTCCGTCCGCGGTGTGTCTGACCGAACGGGCGTACTCGTCGAATTTGCCTCCCAGCTTCGACCAGACAATGCTCCCGGTGTCGTCAAGCATAAGGACCCAGTACTGGGATTGCCTGTCGCCAACCGTGATAAAACCACCGTCAGCAGTTTCCTGAACCGAATAAATCCTGTCGGTTGAACCCCCGCCATGGGTTTTGGTCCACAAGGTGTCGCCGTTTTTGTTTAGTTTGACGAACCAGGCATCACTATATCCGCCATTGAATCCGGAAACATCCCCGTCGGTTGAACGGGTTGTGCCTACCGCAAGAAAACCGCTGTCGCTTGCCTGGCAGACATCCTGAGCAACGTCATCTTCAGTGCCTCCCAGGGTTTTTGTCCAGAGGGTATCACCGTCAGCATCCAGTTTGACGAGCCAGAAATCGCCTTTGTAACCACCCCCATGAAAACCGGAAACATCACCGTCGCTGGATTTGGTGTAGCCGGCCAGGATAAAACCGCTGTCGAAAGTCTGCCTCACCGAGCGGGCTTCGTCCGAGCTTGACCCGCCCAGGGTTTTGGTCCAGAGGGTATCACCGTCTTTGTCGAGTCGGACTATCCAAAAATCGTAGCTGCCATGACTTCCATGCACATCACCGTCGTTTGATTGTGAGTATCCGGCTACGACAAAACCACTGTCGAGGGTTTGGTAAACCGAATAAGCCTGATCCCAGGAAGAACCTCCGAAGGTTTTTGACCAGGATGTGTCTCCGTTGCTGTTGAGCTTGACCACCCAAAAGTCCGTTTCGCCCCGCGTTCCATGAACGTCTCCATCAGTAGAAGATGTATAACCTGCCACCACGAAACCACTGTCATAGGTTTGTTCGACGGCCCTTGCTTCGTCAGTACCCGAGCCGCCCAGGGTTTTAGTCCAGAGCGTATCGCCCGAGCTGTTTATTTTGATGAGCCAAATATCTTCTGCACCGTGATTCCCATGCACATAACCGTCGCCCGACAAAGTCGTACCTGCAACAATGTAGCTACTGTCAAAAGTCTGACAAATAGCATACGCATTGTCGTCCAACGAACCACCATAGGTTTTCGTCCACAGTGTATCGGGTATCTGTGAAATGGCAGTTTGGCAGATAGTCATCAATAGGAAGAAGATGGTGTATAGGTTTCTCATGTTAATGGTATTGTTGTTTTTCAGAGTATTGTTGAGCTGTACGGTAGTGAGCGCAGCAAAGCCGCCCAAACCTTAATCGCACATCAGACAAACCTCTTAAACAGATTTGTAATAATAGAATTAGTACGGCTTGTTTTGAAATGTCTCCATGATGTCAAAGAACGCACAGGCAGTTACTCTGAGTCATGAAAATCTGGCTTTGGAAAGAGAGTGCTAATATAAAGAATTTTAAAATATAAACCAAAAAAAACCAAATAATTATTCATATACCTGAAGCTGAGCACTTCCTGAGGTCTTCAGGCAGGACCCCTGCTCGATTTTTAATGTTTTACAATCGGCATCCGCGTTGTAGATCACCGGTGAAACCGTACACCATGCCGGAATAAGTACCCGGATGGTTGAATCGGGTATAATGCTGTTCATGTTCCAGTTGGCGGTGTTGTGCCAGTTGCTGTCTGCAGTCCCGGTCCAGATCATTGCAGAAAAGCCTTCCAGGGCTGCCACGGCAGTTCCTAAACTTTGATAATTGATATCAAATCCGGGCTTGTAGTTTTTTTTGATCAGGGTGACTTCTTCTGCATAACTGGTGTCCCAAAAACGGTAAATAATTTCATGCCCGTCAATAAAGCCGTCCTGTTCGGGGGTTGTGGGGTCATCGGCGGAAGCCGTGATGACGTAATTGGTGTCAGGCGCGAACGTACTTTCGATGACAATTACGCCCACGCAAATTTTATTCCCCGAAGCATTTGTATCAAAAACAGCAATTTCGTCGTTCAGTTGCAGATAAATACTATCTAAAAATGCAGAATCAACGATTATGCTCATGGGCATGTAAGGGTTGTTCGACCAGACAGTCTGAAAGTGTTGTGCCTGAGTTTGCAGGTTTAGCAATAACCCAAGCGTCAGTAGCGTCAGACAGTAGTTTAAATTAGTCATAACTCGTGTTTTTGGTTAGCACAAGCTTTGAATAGTCCATGTTCCGGATTTCAGGATGCATTTAATTCCTCACAAACTTAACCACCTCTGTGTAGCGATTATCTTTTGTGCGTAACTGAATCCTGATCAGGTAAATACCTTTTTCCAGCATGGCCGCGTCGAAGCGGTAATTGTGACTTCCTGCCAAAAGCTGTTCGTTTTGCAATGTGCCGATGCGATGGCTGCTCAGGTCGAAAACCTCCAGTGTCAACAAGCCTTCTTCGGGCAGTTGGTACTGAATGTTCGTGTAATCGCTTGCCGGGTTGGGGATGCATTTCAGTGCGAAGATGTTTTCCACTTCTTCTTCGATTCCTGTCAGGCTGCCTTCCAGAGTGCAGACCAGGGTCCCCAAAGGGGTAAACCTCTTGTCACCGAAAACAGGTTTCAGTGCCAGTTGAATGCTGCCCCCCAAATTTGCCGACCTGAACAGGAAACGGGGAATATTCCCTTCAATGTAACCGTCAATTTCAGTTGTCAACGGATCGTCCATAGCGGCGGCAAAGCAGGCCGCTACTTTGTTTTCAGTGGTGATGACCCCCGCACCCACCAGCCGGTTGTTGTCGAAAACACCCACTTCATCCCCGCTTTGGACGGCGTAACCGTCGATGTTGATGCCGGTAACGATGATGTTCATGGGCAGGTAGGGATTGCCTTCCGGGATATTGAAAAGCACCGGCCGTTGCTGCACTGGGGCAGGGTTGCCGACAAACAGCACGGGAGGATTGTCCAGCGTCAGTGAAGTGTTGGCTGTGACTTTGATATAGTAGCCTTCGCCTGCTTCAAAGTCGCCGATGGTGTTCATCCAGCCCACACCGGGGATGTTCTGGATAAAACCACCGGCCTCGTCCATTACCTTGACGAGTTCCGAGGAATCAATCAGCGGCTGTACGGCCGACTGCGCATCCTGGCTTTGTTCCAGGGGGTAACCCATGATGTTCCAGCCCGTGATAAGGGGAATGGTGTACGGCAAGCTAACTTTCTCCCCCTTTACCGTTAAACTTGATGTCGCACTGACTTTGGTGTAATAGCCTTCGGTATTGGCCATGTTACCAATGGTGTTCATCCAGCCGATGCCGGGAATGTTCTGGATAAAGCCACCTGCTTCGTCCATCACTTTAACAAGTTCCGATGAATCAATCAGGGGCTGGACAATGTTCAAAAGGTTGCTGTCAGGAGGGGAAACGTTGAAAGATATGATGTTCCAGCCGGAAATCAGGGGGATGCTTTGGTAAATGTGGTTGGGGAATTGGGCGAGCTCCAGTACCCAGAAATCAGTTCCGCCATGGTTCCTGAAAATATCCCCGTCATAGGACTCTGTTGTTCCTGCAATTACGTATGCATTATCGTATATTTGCTGAATAGATTTAGCACGATCATCGAATAATCCCCCGGCAGTTTTCGTCCAAAGGGTATCGCCTGTACTATTTAGTTTAACCACCCACAAGTCCTGTCCACCTTTATTTCCGTGTACCTCTCCACTGTTTGATATTGAGTAACCTGCGACCACATATCCACTGTCAGAAGTCTGCTGAATCGTAAATGCAGTTTCGGATAACAATCCGCCCAGGGTTTTTGTCCAAAGCGTATCTCCATCCGTGTTGAGTTTTACAACCCAGAAGTCATAATCCCCATGATTATCATGAACATCCCCATCGGTTGAATACGAGTATCCTGCAACAACATAACCTTTATCAAAAGTTTGCTGAATTGAATAGGCTATATCCCAGGATGAACCCCCGTAAGTTTTTGTCCAAATAGTATCACCAATACTGTTGAGTTTGACAACCCAATAATCGTTGAAACCATGATTTCCTGAAACATCGCCGTCGTTCGAAAAGGCATATCCTGCCACAACATAGTTGCTGTCATAGGTTTGCAGAACAGAATATGCATAATCATTATTTGAACCACCCAGGGTTTTTGTCCAAATTGTATCACCAACACTATTGAGCCTGATAACCCAATAATCATTTTGAGTAGGAAACCCGCCGGTCCAGTTATAGGAGCCCGCAACAATATAACCACTGTCATAGGTTTGTTGAATTGAATAAGCAAATTGATTATATAAACCTCCATAAGCTCTTGTCCAATTGGTATCACCATCTTCATTCAGTTTCACAACCCAAAAGTCCCAATTCCCATGATTCCCATGTACATCTCCATTATTAGATAAAGCTCCACCGGCAACAACATACCCGCTGTCGAAAGTTTGTTGAATTGAATAAGCCTGATCCGAACTTGAACCCCCCAGAGACTTGGTCCATAATGTATCACCACTACCGTTAAGCCGTACTACCCAAAAGTCGTAATTCCCGTGATTACCGCTTACATCCCAATCATCAGAATATGCATATCCTGCAACGACAAAACCACTGTCAAAAGTTTGTTGAATAGAATTGGCACGATCCCAACTTGAACCACCAAAAGTGTTTTGCATAATCAGCCAGGGTACCGAATGAAATATAAAAGTTTTGGGTCCTGTCCAGTCACTGTAGTCACCTCCGCCACAATCAGACCGGACATACCAGTCATAAGAGGTATTTTCTGTTAAATCGCTTAATGTATAAGGTTTACTTGATACATTTACCGGTGTTGCAGTAGCAGTATCAAAACCGGTAGTATCCAGCATGATTTGCCAGCTTGTACTGCCTTCTATTTCTGACCATCCCAAATGAACTTGTTTCTCAGTTATGCTTTCATACAATGAAAATACTGGAGGACACGTGGGGTACTCATCGACCAAAACATCGTCGATAAGCAGGTCCCCATTTCCCGGCAGCATAGGATCACCAACACCTGTAAATCGAAACTGAACATCACCACTAATTGAATAACCGGATAAATCAAAAAGTAAATATTGCCATTGCTGTTGGTTAACCAACTGATTAAAAAGGATATTCCAGATGGCGCCATCCCAAAATTCTACTTTTAATTGATTCTCGCTCATGGTATTGGTTCTTTTACAGAAATACCAAAACTCAAGCGAAGGATTTGTTAATGAGCTGATATCAATAAACGGTGTTGTCAATGTTGGATCCGGATACCAGGGTGCGTCAACCCATGCATAGTTGGTTCCCCCTCCCGGGGTGTGATCGCCTGCATCAGCAGCACCATCACCTGCACCAGTACTAAATTGCCAGCCTGGAATACCTGTCTTACTCCAGCAATCCGGCAGGGTGTCGGAAATAAAGTCTTCGTTGAATGGAGCGGAAAACGTATTGCAAATAGTCCAAAAAGAATGTGGCCCGGTCCAAATACTGTAACTGCCCCAGCCACAATCAGCGCGTACATACCAATCGTAGTTTGTATTTTCTGTTAAGCCACTCCATGTATAAGGATTGTTTGACACACTAACCGGTGTTGCCCCTGCTGTATCAAACCCTGAAGTATCCAGTATGATCTGCCATGCTGTTGCATGCCCGTTTTCTATCCAGCCCAAGTCGGCTGTGGTTGTTGTAATATTGGACTCTGTTTGGGCAGAAGAAGCCGGGCATGTAGATTCTGCCAATTGAACAATCCAAAAATCCTCAAAACCGTTATTCCCGTATACATCTCCATCATTGGATCTTGAATAACCGGCAACAATATAAGTGCTGTCGTAAGTTTCCTGGACAGCATAGGCTTTTTCATAGTTGGAGCCACCCATGGCCCTTGTCCAGATTGTATCACCGTTATTTTTGAGCCTGACTATCCAGTAGTCATTATTACCATGGTTTCCATGCACATCCCCATTAATCGATCTTGTATATCCTGCAATAATAAAACTACTGTCGTAAATTTGCTGGATTGAGGAGGCTATATCAGTTGACGATCCACCCAATGATTTTGTCCATACAGTATCTCCGACCGTTGTAATTTTTACTACCCAAAAGTCCGAATTGCCGTGATTTCCATGCACATCACCATCGGTTGAACTTGCTTCACCAGCAATAATAAAACCACTGTCAAAAACCTGTTGAACAGACTGGGCATAATCATTTGATGAGCCTCCAAATGTTTTTGACCAAACCAGACTTCCATTAGCATCCAGCTTTACAATCCAATAGTCATATAAACCATGATTTCCACTTACATCACCATTTGTTGATCTTGCATAACCAGCAACAATATAGCTACTGTCAAAGGTTTGCTGAATGGAATTTGCCTGATCGTAACTTGAACCGCCAAGGGTGTTGGTCCACAAGGTATCCCCTTCTGCATTAAGTTTAATTACCCAATAATCTTTTAACCCATGATTTCCATGTACATCCCCGTCATTCGATTTCGTGTACCCTGCAACAACAAATCCGCTATCATAGGTTTGTTGAATAGTGTATGCTTCATCATCCAATGACCCCCCAAAACATCTTGTCCACAAAGTATCCCCGGTTGGGTTGAGCCTGACGACCCAAAAATCACGATTGCCATGATTGCCATGGACGTAACCGTCATTGGATTGGGTAAAACCGGCAACAACATAACCGCTGTCAAAAGTTTGCTGAATCGAATACGCCCATTCCATAGATGTTCCTCCCAGGGCTCTTGTCCAGGTTGTATCCTTGTTGCTGTTGAGCTTGATTATCCAGTAATCATACCATCCATTATTATCGTGTACATCCCCGTTGTTCGAAAGGGTAAACCCTGCAACAACAAATCCGCTGTCATATGTTTGTTGAACATGCCTTGCTTGATCATCACTAGTTCCTCCAAAGTTATCTGACCAAACAATATCCGGCACCTGTGCAATGGCCGTTTGGCAAGAGAAACCAATTGCGATTAGGAGTAAGTAAAACTTTTTCATAGCATAGGGTGTTAGAAAAGTGTTTAAATGGATACTTGATTTTTTCCATTGTTCGGCCCCTTGTCCGGGAATGAATAGTGTAAACATGGGAGTGACCGGCTAAAGAAACCGGCTGATCAACGAAAAGGCTTGTCAGGGTTGGTTTTCATGATGTCAAAGAACGCTGCGAGCGGTTTCTATGAAATATGAAAGGTTTGGTCTTGGAAGCAACTGGCTAAAATACAAAATCAGAGCGTAAATGTCAAATATTTAGCCTTTTTTAGTGGTTTTCAGCTAGTTTCCTAAATGGTTATATTTGACCATTCAAAAATCGCGCTGATGTTCAAAAGAATCCCCCATACCTATGTCATTATTTTCAGCATCATTTTGCTGGCGGCGGTGATGACCTGGCTTATCCCGGGTGGTGAATACCATCGGCATACCCAGTTGGTGAACGGTGTGGAACGAACCGTCATCGACAAGGGCTCATTCCAGTTTACCGAAAGCAACCCCCAGACCTGG
>JAJRWG010000155.1 GCA_024276895.1 Bacteroidota bacterium | reverse complement strand
GTATTCGTCTGACACGGGGATGTTCAGTTTGTACTTTTCGTTCAGGAAATCAATCTCCAGCCTGGCTGAAAAGAGGTACTCGTTCTCCGAGATCATTTTTTCAAGGTCACCGCTTTGGTCGTATTCATCTTCAATTTCACCAAAGATTTCTTCGATAACGTCTTCCATGGTCACAATGCCCGAAGTGCCGCCGAACTCATCGACAACCACCGCCACACTTTTGTGGGTGCTGATAAAATCGGATAAAAGATTGTTGGCCGTCATGGTTTCAGGATACACAGCAACCGATCTTACAATGTCCTTGATCTTTTCGGGCCGTCGAAACATATCGAATGCATGCACATATCCGATCAGGTTGTCGATGTTTTCCTTGTAGATCATGATTTTCGAATGGCCTGTGGTTGTAAACATCAGCCGCAGGCGCTCAATGTCTTCGTTCACTTCAATGCCCTTGACTTCGGTACGCGGCACCATGCAGTCGCGCAGTTTGATGTTTTTAAGGTCAATGGCATTCTGAAACATTTGCATCTCGCTGCCGATTTCCTCTTGTTCTTGTTCGCCGGGCACATAGGCTTTGACATACTCTTCCAGATCGATTGCACTGAACTGATAGCTTTGATTTGACAAGCTTACAAAGAATACTTTTTTCAGCAGCAGTTCCGAGAACCCGATGTAAATCAGGATTAAAGGATAAAAAAGGTAGTAAAACAGCCACACCGGCAGGGCGAAAAACTTCAGAATGGCATTGGGGTTGATCCGGAAAAGGATTTTCGGAAAAAACTCAGCCGTTACTAAAATGACAAAGGTTGAAACCAGCGTCTGCACAAGCAACACGATGGTTTGGGTGTTGAGAAAACCGGGAAGAACCTGAATGATCAGCGGTTCCAGCAGGCCGGCCATGGCAATACCGTACACCACAAGTGCCACATTGTTGCCCAGCAACAAGGCGCCGATAAATCGTGAAGGATTTTTATAAAAGGTAGAGAGTATGCGGGCGGGTAACACACTGCGCTTGACGTCCAACTGATGCTTCAACTGGCTCGAACTGACAAAGGCAATCTCCATCCCCGAAAAGAAGCCGGAAAACAGCAGCATGGCAACGATGATCAAGCCGTAAGTACCCATAATTAAGTTTATTTTTCTGCTCAGCAGTCGCTTTTAATTTCTTTGTCCCGGAATCACAGCCGCAAATGATACTTTGTTGCGCCCTGCATCAGCGTTGTACCGAGTCCTCATCTTCAATTTCAATATCCGCCTTAAATTTGATGATCTCCCTTTTGGTAAACGATTCGTTGGCCCACATGCTGTCGCCGTAAATCACTTTATCGGGGGAAGTAATTTTTACAAAGGTATTGGAATAAATGATTCTTTTTCTCTGGTCCCACACAAGGTTCTCGGTTCTAAGCTCTTCTTCTTTTTCAAAATTGATTACCACCACATCGTTTCGGGCGCGCAGGATATTCCGCTTTTCGTAGTTGATACCGTAGTTTGCGCTTAAAAAAGAAACCTCTTTTCCCTTCTCATTATAAAAAGTCACGTCAAAGCCTTCCGGGAATTCGATGTAAGGTTCTTTGCCTTCAAATTTGTACATCACCGGACTGCGGAGGACAATCTGCAGGTAAGCCGAGTCGGTGCGCTGGTACTCGATATTGTAGGCCGAGAGTACCGGCAAGGTGTCGGTTTTGGCAAATTCCTGGATGGTGGCGATGTCGTTTTCACACGAAAAAAGCATCATCACAACTACTGCGGTGATGATGCTTTTTATGAATTTGACATACATTTTTTCAGGGATAAATAAATTATTTTGAAGCCCTGACTTTGGTTTCTCTGTTTATCCAGCACTCAACCATGTAAGTATCGCCCTCATTGATTCCGTAGAAGAACAACAATTCGGTGGGCGGGAAATAAACGCTGTAGGTACTGATTTTTTTGTTCATGGCATCGGTCAGGGATGGCTCTACCTGTTTTGCTTTTTTGTACATGTCAACAGCCACCCAGTAAGCCACTTTTTTGGTCAGTTCGTTGTCACCGCACTTCGTCGCACTGTGTGCGTACAGGTCGCCGATAAAATCGTACGGCACACCCCAGTTAGGGTTAAGCTCCGCTGCTTTCAGGGCGTATTTACGCGACTCAGGCAGACGGTCCAGCGCCCTGTAAGTCTGGGCCAGATACATATAGGCATCGTCTGCTTTCTCTGTATTTTCCATTTGGCAGGCTTCATCCATGTAAGGGATAGCCTCTTTGAAGCGCTTCTGACTGATTAGCATCTTGCCGATCAGATAGGCCGATACGGGGCTGGGGTCAAGCTCGTGCAATGCCACAATTGACTCAAAATAAAGGGGTGAGTCGGTGCATTTCTTTTTATCAAGTAATTTGGAAATTTTCCTGAGCAAATCGACGTCATCAGGTGTGGCATCAAACTTTTTCTGATAGATGCGTACCAGGTCGTTGCAATTGGCAAAGGGTTCGAAAGTGTTTTCGATATTGCCCTTGATGTTTTCGTACTCGCTGATTTTTCTGGTGTTGTTCTCATCCCGGTACTTCTTAAGGTTGATGTCGATATAATCGCTGAGCATGTCGTAAGCATCCACAACGGAAGCCGTATCGATATCGCCTTTCTGTGCCATCTTGGTAATGGCCCTGAAATAATAAACATAAACCGGCCCTGCCGCATCTTCATGTGTCAGGTCGAGTGAGCGCTTCAGGACTTCATAAGCCTGAACGTATGAATTTGGCCTTAATTTGTAAAGGTCAACCCCTTTACGTCCCAGAATAGCCCCTACCTGCGATTCCTGTGAGCGGTACTTCAGCGGAAAATAATTCATACGGGCATCGTACACCATCAGTATGGTATCGATATAAGCATCTTGTTCCTGTTCGTCTTTGGTAGTTTTAATCTTGTATTTCAGGATTTTAATGCCATCGATATAAATATTGCGGCTGGCGCGCGGGCAAATTTTATAAACCTTCCGCCAGAAAATGATGGCATCATCAATGGCCGAGTTTTTGTAACCGCTGTTTTTCCATTGTTTGTAAAACTCCCTGTACAAAGAGAGGTTTTTTATACAATTCACCGAATCTTTTCCATACTTCGACCCGTCATCCTGCGGTAATTTTTTGATTACCGGTTCGCCTGCAAAGGCCGCTAACCCAAAACCAAGGCCAATCAATACGATCAAATACTTTAGTTTCATTTTTAAACGCTTTATAGATGAGTATTATTGATATTTAAACTTATGGAACCAATATTCGTTTATGGATACTCCGAATGTAAAATTAACATAATTTTCCTGAACCAGGTTACCTTTGGTGGTTCCCCTTTGTCCTATTTCAATACCCAGGTCCATGGATGTTCTTGTTTTCTTTAACGGGAAATTAAACCCAAAACTTATGCCAAACTCCGTAATTTGATGATTTAAGATGTTCAGATAGGTGTTATTGTACCTGAAACCAACACGATAGGTCATTCTTGACAAAAGCGAAGAGAGGCTGGTATGAGTGGGTGTAAATTCTCCGCCAACGGCAAGCCGCCACGAATTATCCAGTGAATCGGGCTGACCAAAAGCCCCGAATTGTTCCCAGTTTTGCCATTCAAAGTCTGCCCCGACCAGCCAACTGCCTGCCTTCTGGTAAGTAAATCCAAATCCGACCTTGTCGGGCAGCACTACTGTTCCCGACACCTCGGGCTCGTAAACAAGGGTGTCTTTCAAAATATCTACCGATCCATCGGAGGACCCGGAAATCGTTGTGGCCAGGTAACCGCGTTTGGCATTCATGTTAAATTTGTTGGCATACACCAGGCCGAGGGTGAGTTTTTGGGTGTTGTTGAAATGAAAATCGTATTGCAGGCCGTAATCAAAAACAAAGTCACCTCCCCTGACCGTTGATTCGGTTTTGGTTCCCAGGATGAGCAGGGAGTCGGGAAAATTAATGACGCTGCGTCTGCGGGCCTCGCCAAACAAATAGACGGCATCAATGCCCAGCCGCAGGTTTTTTCCCAATTTAAAAGCATTGCCCCAAAAAAACTGGTTCAGGCCTCCATCGCCCTCAACGCTGTTCACCACATTACTAAATCCTTCCACCTCCACAAAAATGGCCACATCGTAGCCCAGCTTGCTAAAGGGCATCATGCCGAGGCTTGTGCGCCACCATTTGGCAATCGGGAAACCAAACATCATGTAGTTGAGTGAGGCGTAGTAACCACTTTCGGATAGGGCAATCGTTTTCAAGGTCTTAAAATCGGCGAAGATACCTACCTCAAAGACAAAGGATGCCGAATCAAAGGCAGCGTAGGAGGCTGGGTTTGCAGGATTGATGACCGTTGGGTCGGCATAGCCAATGGAAATACCACCCATTCCCTGCAAAGTAGTGTTTGCATTTTTTCCATGCAATTCACCCAGGCCATACCTTGAATAAGGTGAATTGATCCTCGTTTGTGCCTGCAATCCCCAAACTACCAAAAGAAAAAATATTACTATGTACGACCTAAGCAATTTCATTAAAATGAAGGATTTTCGCCAAACCCCGAAGTACCAGATTTGGGGCTGCAAAGATGTTATTTTTTAAATACTTATCAAAATATTTATTATCCCCGCCGCAGACCACGATTTGCAATCCGGGAAATTGTGTTTTGTATTGGTCGATTATTCCGTCAACTTCTTGCAAAACACCATTTTGTACACCTGAAAGGATGGACTTTTCGGTCGTGTTGCCGATTAATTCACTTCTTCCTTCCCCGGTTGTTTTAACTAACGGCAGGTTGCCTGTAAAAGTATGCAGTGCATCAAACCGCATGCGGATGCCCGGACTGATGCCCCCACCGAGGTATTCGCCGGCGGCAGTGAGCATATCGTAAGTGATGCAGGTTCCGGCATCAATCACCATCACATTTTTCCCGGGAAACAGCTCCAAAGCTCCGGCAGTGGCTGCAATTCTGTCCTTGCCGAGTGTTTCGGGCGAAGCGTACTGATTTTTAAACGGTAGAGGTGTTCTGGTATCGAATCGAAGGAAACGGGTTTGCTGCTGAAGAAAAACTTCCAGCTCGTCAGTGTTTTTACGGACGCTGGAAAGGATAGCGCTGTGGATGAGTTTGTGCTTCTCCAGCAACTGCCGGGCCATCGACAGGGTGAAATCAGTTGTTTTATTCAGTTCGATGATGTTGGGTCCATCAAAGACTGCAGTCTTTACATAAGTATTCCCGGCATCAATAACAAGCTCCATAAATCAATAACCAATAAGGTGCAAAAATAAGCCTAAGTGCTGTGCCCGTGGAAAAAATTAAGATTTTTTGAGAAATATTCTTTGCCCCTTTTGCGCAGTAAAAAAAATGTTTACTTTTGCCCCTCCAAAAAAGTACTGGTGCCATAGCTCAGTAGGTAGAGCAACGGACTGAAAATCCGTGTGTCCCTGGTTCGATTCCAGGTGGTACCACACTTCAGAAAACGAACCCCTCATTACCAAAGGTGTGAGGGGTTCTAAAATAATTACCACTTTCCTTTTATGCCTCACTTCAAAGAATTTACCCCCATTTGCAATTGGTACTCCGAAAAAGTCGTCCTTTGCAAATTATTCAAAACAAATATTTTATGACCAATTTCACTGAAACGGGTTTGGAAGAAAACCTGCTCAGGGCCGTGAACGAACTGGGTTTCGAACAACCAACACCCATCCAGGCCAAAACCATCCCCCACTTGCTCACTTCCGATCGCGATTTGATGGCCTTCGCCCAGACGGGTACTGGAAAAACAGCCGCTTTCGGGCTGCCGGCCCTGCACCTGACCAACGCGGAAGACCGCAGGACCCAAACCCTGATCCTCTGCCCCACCAGGGAACTCTGTATGCAGATTACCAACGACCTGAACAAATTTTCCAAATACATTCGGGACATCAATGTGGTGGCCGTTTACGGTGGTGCCAGTGCCGAAAACCAGATCCGCGCCCTCAACAAAGGCGCCCAGATCGTAGTGGCCACACCCGGCCGCGCCAAAGATTTGATCAACCGCAAAAAACTTATCCTTTCCACCATCGAAAGGGTGGTACTCGACGAAGCCGATGAGATGCTCAGCATGGGCTTTCAGGAGGACCTGGACGCCATCCTTTCCAAAATGCCCGACAGCAAACAAACCCTGCTGTTTTCGGCAACCATGTCCAAAGAGGTGCTGGCCATCACCAAAAAATACATGAACGATCCCGTGGAACTTTCGGCCACACAAAAAAATACGGTGGCCGTCAACGTGGAGCACCGGTACTACATGGTGCATGCCCGCGACCGCTACGAGGTGATCAAGCGCATCGCCGACATCAACCCCAGTATTTACGGCATTGTTTTTTGCCGCACACGCCGCGAAACCAAGGAAGTGGCGGGCAAGCTGATGCACGACGGCTACAATGCCGACGCCCTGCACGGCGATTTGTCGCAGGCCCAGCGCGACGAGGTGATGGGACGTTTCCGCAAGCGACAGTTGCAACTGCTGGTAGCCACCGACGTGGCTGCCCGCGGACTGGATGTGAACGACCTGACCCACATCATCAACTACAACCTGCCCGACGATGCCGAAATCTACATCCACCGCAGCGGCCGCACCGGAAGGGCGGGAAAAAAAGGCATCTCCATTGCCATTGTCCACACCCGCGAAGGCAAACGCATCAAGGAAATAGAAAAAAAATTCAAGATCAGTTTCAACAGGCAACTCGTTCCCGGAGGAAAGGAAATTTGTACCAAGCAGTTGTACACCCTCATCGACAAAATCGAAAAGGTGGAAGTGGACGAGCAACAAATTGAGCCCTTTTTGCAGGCCATTTACAAAAAGCTGGAGTGGCTGAGCCGTGAGGAACTCATCAAACATTTTGTTTCGGCTGAGTTCAACCGGTTTCTGGAGTATTACAAAAACGCCAAGGACCTCAATGTGGACGAAAGCCACCAACCGGAAACCAAAAGCCGGCGCGAGAAAAAAACCCGCGGCGAAAGGCGGAAGACCGGTTTTACACGCCTTTTCATCAACATCGGCGCCAAAAACAAACTCACCCCCACACGGCTCATCGGACTGGTCAACGAAGCGCTGCGCTCCGACGAGGCCGAAATCGGGAAAATTGAGGTGCTCAAAAACTTTTCTTTCTTCGAAATTGATGCAGGCGTTGAGCACAAGCTGATGCAGGCCTTAAGCGGAAAAGAATTTGACGGGATAAGTCTGTCGCTGGAAATTTCTCAGGAAAAGCCGGAATACGCTTCCTTTGTTAAAGAAAAGAAGTTCAAAAAGAAAGGAAGCCGCGGGAAAAAGGACAACTGGAAAAAATCGAAGAAAAACTGGGGGAGCAGCAAGCGCCGGGGCCGGGTCAAATAGGGTGCTGTTATTTGACGCACCAAAGTTTTCCTTTACCGACTTTACACAACTTCTGCTTTTTTTCCGGACTCAGGCCAGCCAGGGGCTTAGCTGCCAAAAGATTAAAATGACCTTTAAAACTAAGGTATTTTTCCTATCTTCGCATGTCGGCAGACGGTATGCCTGCTCCTGACGGTAAAAACGACCGGTTTCATGAATTCGTCAAAAAATCTTTCGCTCTGGGTGCTGGTTTTTATCGGTGTCATCCTTTCGCTTTACCGCATCACCAACGTCAGCGACAAAGAAATATCGTGGGACGTGCTGGGCTACTACATGCCCCTGCCCGCCACCTTTGTACACCACGACCCCCTGCTTAACGATGTGGGCTGGCTTTACCAGGTGAACGACGAAAAGGCGCTCACCGGCACCCTCTACATGATTTCGTCAAACGACGAAGGCGAACCCATGTACTTTTTTCTGCTGGGCATGTCGTTTTTTTACCTGCCTTTTTTCCTTTTTGCTCACCTTTACTCACTGCTGGAAGGCCTCCCTGCCGACGGTTTCACTTCCATTTACCAGTATTCGCTGGTTATCGGCGGCATTTTTTACACCATCGTCGGGCTTTTCTTTTTGCGGAAGAACCTGCGCCACTTTTTTTCCGAAACCATTACGGCAGTGGTGATGCTCATCCTTGTTTTTGCCACCAATTACATCCACCACCTCACCATCAAAAACCTGGAAACAGTCAACGTGCTTTTCATGCTGGTGAATATTGTTTTGTGGTACACCATCAAATGGCACGAAGACAGGCAGTTGAAACACATGGTCTTCATCGGCGCGGGCGTCACACTGATGGGCCTGGTAAAACCCAGCGAAGTGGTAATCATCCTTTTGCCGCTTTTGTGGGGCATTGATTCCAAAACGACGCTGAAGGAAAAAATCAAGCTGGTTCTTGACCACAAGGAGCAACTGCTCATCACCATCGGAGCTGGGCTGCTGATCGCAAGTCCGCAAATGCTTTACTGGCTGATCAAAACCGGCATGCCCGTTTACGACAGTTACAAAAACCCGGGTGTGGGTCTCGATCTGTTTTCACCACACATCATGGATGTGCTGTTCAGCTTCCGCAAGGGCTGGCTGATCTACACCCCCGTTATGCTCTTTGCACTGGCCGGCTTCCCTTTGATTTTCAAGCAAAACAAAAAAATATTTTTCGCTACACTGGTTTACTTTTTGGTTTCGTTTTACATCATTTCGAGCTGGAGCGAGTGGTGGTACGGCGCCGGTTTCTCCAACCGTCCGCTCATCACCGTTTACCCCGTGCTGGCCATTAGTCTGGGTTATTTCCTTGAATTTGTCACACGCAAAGGCAGGATTTGGCAGATCGTTTTCGGTGTCTTCATCCTGTTTTTCACTTTCCTGAACCAGTTTCAGTGGTGGAAGTTCCGCAACTACATCATCGATCCCACCCGCACCACTAAAGACTACTACTGGTCTGTTTTCCTGAAAACCTCCGTGAAGCCGGAAGAAGAAAAACTGCTCTTGGTGAAACGCAGTTACTGGGGCAAGGAGCTTTTTGAGCACCGCGAAAACTACCGGCCGAAGGAGGTCCAGAACCTGACTTTTGATGAAGGCGGGACGCAAGTGCAAACCGACAGTACCGGCCGGAAATTTTACCGCGTAACTGACGACGAAATTTACATACTGACGCGGGCGATCCCCTACAACAGCCTCACGGGAAAAGACCACCTGTGGGTGGAGGTGCAATTCGACCTGCGTTACCCCGAGGGTTTCGATGGCCCCTGGCCCTGCGCGGTCATCAACATGGATCATAAAGATGGCAGCTACGGCTACTACGCGCCGGAGATCAAACCCGATTCGTTGCACCACGGCTGGCAAAGCTACCGTTTCGATTACCTGACACCGGAAATCCGCAACCGGAAAGACAAACTCAAGTTTTACATCTGGAAACGGGGAAAAAAGGGCTTCGAGATGGACAATTTTAAGGTAACGGTTTTTGAGAAAACCACTCCTTGATCCGTCAGTGCACCGGTGTACAGATTTTCCACCTGCCTGGTATGCGAAGGAATGTCTGAAAAGAAGGCCAAAGGCTGCAACCCCATATTTTTTAATTTTGTCAATCCTTTGTACAAAATTATTCTTCGCATGAGAACATTTCCGAAAATTCTGATTGTTTTAACTTTTTTTCTTTCGGGCATCCAGCTGTTTTCGCAACAAAACTGGCAATACCTTTCCCCTGTGCCGAGCGCAAAGTTTGTCAATCCTGAAAACACCATCGCCTTCCGCCAGGGGGAAAAGATTGATCAGAATACAATTGAGCCTTCGCTGATTGAAGTCACCGGAACAAAGTCAGGGCAAGTTACCGGAACATTGTTTCTGTCTTCTGACGGCCGCACTTTGATTTTTAAACCCGATCGTCCTTTCCGCTACAAAGAACGGGTGAGCGTCAGCCTGGAAAAGGGGATAAAAACCGTCAGCGGGCTGGAACCGGAGTCCGTCCGGTTTACCTTTTCGGTGATGAAACAGGACAACCTGCCCCTGCTTCGGAAATTTTATCAGGAAGAATACCAAAAACAAATGGCCGGACAAGGCCGTTCGCAGCAGTCTTCCGCAGCACCTTCCACCTCACGAAAAGCCGCACGCAGCGGTTCGCTTGAACTGCCGGCGGATTTTCCCGTTCCTCTGATTTACGAGTTTGGACAGCCGTCGCCGGGTTACACTTTTGTTTCGCCGCGTACCTGGGGCAACAAAAAAAACTTTTATTCCGTCATTTTCGACAGCTACGGCACACCGGTTTTTTACAGGAGATGGCCGCTTGCCGGCAACGATTTCAAAGTCATTGCAAACAACCGGCTGGCTTTTTGCGAGTTTGACCGGAAAAATCCGGCGATGAACCAATACCTTGTTTTGGACAGCAGGTACAACATTGTTGATTCCTTGACCATGGGAAATGGTTATTTCGTGGATCAGCACGACTTGTTGATGGAAGAAAACGGCAACCATTTTCTGATGGCCTACGATCCGCAACTGGTGGGGATGGATACGGTGGTAGAAGGCGGCGATCCCAATGCCACGGTCATCGGACTGATCATTCAGGAGTTGGATGCCGCCCACAACGTTATTTTTCAGTGGCGAAGCTGGGATCATTTTCAAATTACCGACGCCAACTTCATCGATTTCACCGGCTCCAAAATTGACTACTCCCACGGCAATGCTTTTGAAATTGATTACGATGGCAACCTGCTGATCAGCAGCCGTCACATGGATGAGATCACCAAAATCGACAGGAATACGGGCAGCATCATCTGGCGGTTCGGACTGCATGCGCAAAACAATATGTTCACCTTCACCAACGACACCAACGGTTTTTACCGGCAACATGATGTCCGTCGGCTTGAAAACGGCCACCTGACGGTGTACGACAACGGTAATTTCCAAGATCCAAAAATTTCACGTCCGAGAGAATACATCCTGGACGAAGAAAACATGACGGCTACTTTGGTGTGGACTTATACAAACTCGCCACCGGTTTTTGGTTTTGCCACCGGAAGCAACCGCAAGATCGCAAACAATCACCGCCTGATTGGCTGGGGCCTGACCTGGCCGGTCAGTATTACGGAAGTGGACGAAACCGGGATGAAAGAATGGGAATTACATTTCCCCGACAGTATCTCCAGCTACCGGGCCATGCGCTTCAACTGGAAAACAGAGTTGTTTACAACCAACGTTGAT
>JAJRWG010000154.1 GCA_024276895.1 Bacteroidota bacterium | reverse complement strand
TCACCTCCGATGGTATAATCGCCGCACAAAGTAGGTGCAAGGTAAGAACTTGAAGCATCGTTGTAGGTATTGCATTCCGGCTCGCCGTTGGGCATTTCTGTCCAGACCACAAGGGTGTACGGTTCATCGAGGAAAGTAAAGGTTCCGATAACAACCTCTTCGTTAGCGTAAACTGCCAGGTTGCCAGTCCAGTTGAAGGGTACTTGCACTTCGTCGTCCACTTTCCAGTGAATTTCAACACTCGTTAACGGAGCCGAACCCTGGTTCTGCAGCAATACTTTTACTTCCTGCGGACCCGGGTCGATGGGATTCTGGGGAGAAATAATCCGGTCAACCCCGGCATCAGGACTGCAGGGGTCGTATTCCTTGGCACCGATGTCGGGCTGTGCACCACGCACTGTGCCGTCAATGTCATCCGAAACACCGTTAATGGGTGTGCCTGTATTATTTAATAAAATATGGTTGGTTGCAGGGCTGTCAGGTGCTGTAAAATAGGGGTTTACATTCTGTGCATTCGCTTCGCCACCCACGGCAGACTGCCATTGTTCAAGATCGGAGTAGGTAATCCCGTTGTGGTAACCGATGTAATTATCAGCACTGTAGTAATTGTTAAAGTCCAGCGTGAGTGATGGCGGATCATCCAGTATGAACACCGGAATATTTCCTGAAGTGTTGGCAAAAATATTGTTCTTGACCACCAGGTTGTTGGGCGACTCGCCAATATAAATGGCATGCGACGAAGGCCCTTCGGAACCGATATTCATAGAGTTGAAAACAATGCGCGAGTTACTCACAAAATTGGTGTAAATACCCATGGACTGCTCTACGCCTGTGGTCTGGATAAAATTATTGGCCACCAATACATTCACGCAGTTGTTCAGCAAAATGCCGATGCCGTTCTCCACCGCCATCAAACGGTTTCCGATGACCTCGCTGATGCCGGCTCCGTCGAAATTCAGCACATCTTCGTTGGTTGACTCCACGGTGTTGTGCCTGATCTTCACTTTTGAAGAATTAAAGGTGGTTGCCACGTTGATCCGGCCTTTTTCAAAATAGTTGCTGTCGATGGTCAGGTTGGTGAACTTGCTGTTCATGGTGATGTGGCCGCCTTCTTCAGTTCCCGTGAAAACGTTATTGTTGACTTCCACATTCGTGAATGCACCGTCGCTGGCAAAGATACCGCCGATTTTATGGAAGTGGTTGTTGTTGATGTGGATGTTCCTGACAATCGTATTGTCAAAAACCAGGGAACTGGAATAAGCGCTGTTGTTGATGAAATCGTTGTTGCTGATGATTACATCTTCTACAATACCGTCGAAAGTGAAATAGTTGACGTTCCTCGGATCGAAGCCCAGGTTTTGGAAACGCAGATGCGACGAACCTGCCAGTTTAATGATGTAATCGTAAACATTATTGGCCGGAATCAGGATGACCGAGGTGCTGTCGCCGTCTTCACTGGTAAAGGTAATGGTATTGGTTTCGGATGTGCCGGCAATGGGAGGGATTGACTCGTTAATGGCGTACTGTCCGGGCCTGATCAGAAACCGCACAGCGCAGTAAACTCCGGCCATTTTCAGCGTGTTGATGGCATCGGTAATGGTTTCAAAGTCGGGGTTGGTACCGCCGATGGTGTAATCGCCGCACAGTGTGGGCATGATGATGGTGGTGATACTGTCGTTGAAGGGATTCGGGTCTTCAACCCCGTTGGGAAAAGATTGCCAGATGAGCAGCTCGGTGGGCTCTTCTGTAAAAGGATAGGTTCCCAGCAAAATATTTTCGTCCACTTCGCCAAAGTCGAGGCTTCCCGTCCACGAATACTCGGGTTTGACTTCCCCGTCAACGGCCCAGTGAATGGTGGTGGAGGTCAGTGTCTGGTAGCCGTAATTTCCAAATGTAACACGCACTTCGATGTTGCCCGGGCTGATGGGCGGGATGGGGCTGTCGAGTTTAACAAGCCCTCCGTCGTAAGGCAACGGGGCCAGTATCCTGATGTTGTCCACCGCCCAGAAGCCCTTGCCTTTACCTTCCCAGACAAACCGCAACCTGGCTCCGGCCACATTACCAACCACCGCGGAAATGTCAACGATTTCGGAGGTGGGATTATTGGTTGAAGCCGTATAGTTTAGTATTTCCGTCCAACTGTTCCCGTCAAAGGCTTCAATGGTTGCTTTGGCGCCATTTCCGGCCTTGAAAGTGTGATCGAATTCAAGCAGGATAGAATTGCTGATGGACGCATCAAAAACAGGTGTTTCCAGCGCAACTTTTTCCGGGGTCCCGTTACCGGATACCGAATCGGCATCAAAAATGGCAAATGGGGAAGTGATGGGGTAATTGATATTTCTGCTGCCCGGGTTGTCGAAATGCCACAAATCGGTCTCATCACCTTCGAGGGTGACATTCAACCAGCCGGATGGCGGCGTAATCCCGGCAGCAGTTACGAAATCTTCGTTCAGGATATAGGTTTGCCCCCATACCAATAGCTGCAAGGTTAAAGTAAGAAAGAGCAGAAAGGACCGTTTCAAAGCTGGCTTGTTTTTTTCTCGAACCTGTTCAACTGAATGTGCCACAAATGTATTAATTCCCTTCAAACAATTACAAAAAGTAAAATTTTTTGTTTCGCTGATAAGTAATAATCATTTAACGTACTGGCAGAAAAAAGGTTGCCGTTCACAACCGGAATGAGTTGAATTTATTGAAGCCAACCGATGGGAACGGATAACAGGAAGCTCTTGGAGCTTCAGTGCAAAATTTTGAAAACGAGTTCTTTTAGTGCACCGTAATCTTTCGCATCCGTACTGCCAACACCTCTGCTTTTCAGGTCCAGCAGCCGGATGTCGGAAATGACGGACTTAATTTTTTCTACACCGAATACATTGGCCGCCCGCTTGTAATCATCAACAAAATTCGGATTGATGCCCACGGCGG
This sequence comes from Bacteroidota bacterium, assembly GCA_024276895.1. Taxonomy (GTDB): domain Bacteria; phylum Bacteroidota; class Bacteroidia; order Bacteroidales; family F082; genus B6-G9. The sequence continues at coordinate 1,752 of JAJRWG010000154.1, read as the reverse complement.
AAGCCAGTTTAAACTTACTGTGATCTTTTTGATGATGCACCAAAAAGACCTTCATAAAAAAATTGTGCAGCATGACGGTAAGCATCTGTAAGGGGTGCTCTTTGGGGTTTGCTTCAAAGTGCTGCACGATTCGCTGGGCCCGTACCGTATCCCTGAAAGTCAGTGCATCTTGCAGCTCAAAAACATTGAAGTCCTTGCTGATGCCGATGTTGGTTTCCACGTCGTCTTCCGTAATGACGGCACCCCTCTCAAGATTGATGATCAGTTTTTCAAGCTCGTTGTTAATTTTTCCCAGGTCAGTGCCCAGGTATTCCGCAAGCATGCGCAAGGCTTTCGGGTTGATGGAATAGCCCAGCAGGCTGACCGATTTTTCAATCCATGCAGGAACCTGGTTGTCGTAAACCCTTTTCGATTCGAAGAGGATCACGTCCTTCGATTTGGACAGCTTTTTGTAAAACGTCTTCCGTTTGTCAACTTTTTTGTGCTTGAAGTTTATGACGAGGATGGTCGTAGTCAAAGGGGATGACAGATAAGGTTCCAGGGCATCCAGGTCTGTTACATCCTGTGCTTCTTTCACCATCACCAACTGGTAGTTGCCCATCATGGGAAAGCGTTTTGCCAGATCAATAATTTGGCGGACGGTGACGTCACGTCCGTACACTATGCTTTGGTTGAAATCTTTTACCGACTCGTCCAGGGCATTGGCTTCAAAATAGTCGCTGAGCTGGTCGATAAAATAAGGCTCTTCCCCGTGGAAAAAATAAACGGGATAGAAGATTTTGTTCTGAATGTCTTTGATGATTTGTTCGAAACTTATCATTAAAACCTCAGGTGTTTTACGGTCAGACCTTTGTTCAACAATTGTTTGAGCGACTGAACGCCAATTTTCAGGTGGTCTTCCACAAATTGCTCATTTACTTTTCTGTCGCTTTCGATGGTTTTCACCCCTTCGGGGATCATGGGCTGGTCGGATACCAGCAGCAGTGCTCCGGTGGGAATTTCATTGGCAAAGCCAACCGTAAAAATGGTAGCTGTTTCCATGTCGATGGCCATGCTGCGGGTTTTGCGCAACAGCTTTTTGAATCTTTCATCGTGCTCCCAAACCCTGCGGTTGGTGGTAAAAACCGTCCCTGTCCAATAATCACGTCCGAAATCGCGGATGGTTGTCGAGATGGCTTTCTGCAGGCTGAAAGCAGGCAGAGCAGGCACTTTGGCAGGCAGGTAGTCGTCCGAGGTACCCTCGCCACGGATGGCAGCAATGGGCAGGATCAGGTCACCCACCTGATTTTTTCTTTTCAGGCCGCCACACTTTCCCAGGAACAAAACGGCTTTGGGGTCGATGCCGCTGAGCAGGTCCATGATGGTTGCCGCGTTGGCGCTGCCAATCCCGAAGTTGATGATCGTAATATCGCCCGAAGTAACCGTGGGCATGGGGCCGTCTTCGCCGTAAACCTCTACATTGTTCCACTTGGCAAACAGGTAGAGGTAATGGTTGAAGTTGGTGAGTAAAATGTATTTTCCAAAATTTGCCAGCGGCATGCCCGTGTAGCGTGGCAGCCAGTTCTCGACGATTTCCCTTTTGTCTTTCATGCGTTTTAATTTATACACAAAAGTAAGTTTTTTAAGCGATAAAACAGGATTGAATATTCAGGAAATTATGTTTTTGGCCGTTTGGCAACCGTGAATGCTCCGCCGTTTCAGCACCCCCTGTTTTATGTCTGGAACTAAACCCGCCGGGTAGTTTTATTCCCG
>JAJRWG010000153.1 GCA_024276895.1 Bacteroidota bacterium | reverse complement strand
TACAACCAAAACAGGTGAGTGGCTTCCCGACCCGCTGAGCGGCCTCGCACTTATCAGGTCGAAAAACGGCAAAAAAACTCCGGCAGACTTTTTTCCCGTGTTTGAGATTCCCTTTTTTTCAACCCGCCGGGAATAAAGCTAGCCGGCGGGTTTTGTTAGCTTTGCAAACCAATCGGCAACACATGCACAAAACGGAGGTAACCGGAATCATCCTGGCCGGCGGCAAAAGCAGCCGCATGGGGCGCGACAAGGGTCTGTGCCGGTTCAGGGGCAAAACGCTGGTGAGCTACGCCATCGAAACTTTGAAACCGCTTTGCGGTCGCCTCATCCTCAGTGCCAACAACCGGGTGGAGGATTACGCCGCGTTCGGACTGGAAGTGCTGCCGGACGAAGTGAAAGGCATCGGCCCCATGGGTGGCATCCTTAGCTGTCTCAGGCAGTCCGACACCCAACACAACCTGGTACTTTCGTGCGACACGCCTTTCGTGACCACGGCGCTGTTAGAATTTCTGCTCCAAAACATCGAGAAGCGGCAGGTGGTTGTTCCCCGCCACGGCGAAAACCTGCTGGAGCCCCTGGCGGCTTACTACGCCACCAACACCCTGGCCCAGCTCAACCGCTGCGTGGAAGCCGGCGATTACAAAATGATGAATTTTTTCAACAGGGTAAACTTCGGGACGGTGAACGTTGACCAACTGATGCCTTCCTTTTCCCCTGCGCTGTTCCGCAACCTGAACACCCCCGACGACCTGCTGCACTGCTGATTTTCAGCGATCGCCCTACCGGTTGACAAACTTGCCGCTGAAGGATGAACTGCCGTCGGTGGCACGGTAAAAATAAATTCCCGGCCTTTGCATCACCAGTTCCCGCACGCTTTTGGCACCCAGGTGGAGATCCGCAACCTGCCTGCCGGTCAGGTCAAACACCCCGATGCGAAGGGTGACACTGCCCCGGTTCTCAAAAGAAACCTTACCCGCTGCCGGGTTGGGATAAACGGAGATTGCAGGGCTGAGTGCCGGATGGTCGCCCGTGCCCAGGCTGTTGCACGAAAACGGGGAGAAGCGTTGCCAGTCGCCGTGATTTTTTTGCCGATTGTCGGCAATGACAAAATAGTAGGCTGTGATTTCGTCATTTGTCAGCGGGCCGGTTTTTACCGGAAGATCATCGTAGCTGAAAGTCCGGAACCCGGTGCCGTTGCCCCTCAGGCTGAAACCGCTTTCGCCCGGGTTGGCAACCGCAAAGTCGATCAGCAGGTAGTAGGTCTGGTTCTCGCAATCCTGAATATCCATGCGCAGGTTTGAGAACAGCACGGTCGTGTCACACAAAAACGGTTCGACGACAGTCCAGTCGTAGCAATCCTCAAACTGGTTGTCGCGGGCTTCAAATTCGTATTCGGTTTCGCCGTCTGCCGGGAAAGGTCCCAACTCAACAGGCAGGTCGTCGTATTCGAAAGCACCGTAATTGTTGCCGTTGCCCCTGATGGTGAATCCCTCATCGCCCGTATTTTCGTACTCAAAATTCAGCAGTACGTTAAATTCGTCATTTTCGTCGCAGGGCAAAACGGTTGCGTACATATCCCGGATGCTGCATTCTCCGCCCTCACCGCACAAAACAGGCCCGAAGTTAGCGTCCGAAGCGCAATCTTCCTCCTGTTCCACGTCGCGCACCAGGAAATGGTAAACCGTCTCACCGTCACCCGCGAAAGGGCCGATATTCAGTGGCAGTTCGTCGTAGCCGTAGTTACCGTAAAGCTCCCAGTCAACGAAAAGCTTAAAGCTGTCGCTGACGTTTTCGTATTCAAAGTTCAGGTAAACGTTGTACAGGCTGTCTTCGCAGGGGTAGTCGTCGATGGTCAGCTCGGAGATAAAACAGTCTTCACCGTTGCCGCCGCAGTCCACGGGATCTATTTCGGTGAAATTTGTGCAGTCTTCAAACTGGTTGTCGGTCACCACAAATTCGTAAACCGTTTCACCGTCGCCTTCCAGCGGGCCGATGGTCACGGGCAGGTCTTCGTACTCAAAGTTACCATAATTATTTCCGTTTCCCTGAACGCGGAAACCTTCGTCACCCACATTGGCGTAATCGAAATCGAGCAGCACGTTGAAAAAACCGCTGCTGTCGCAGTCTTGGACCGTTGCTTCCGGTTCACCGATCTCGCAATCCTGTGCGAGTAAAACCAGTGGCAGGCTTAAGGTCAGGATACCGAAAGAAAGCACACGGATTGTTTGTAAAAAGTTTTTCATGGCTTTGGGAGATTGTTGTTTCCAAAAGTAGTAATTTAAATTTTATCTGAGGCTGATCACCTTAAAAGGGTTGTCATAAACTTCGAACCTTTGACACTGATTAGTTACAAACTTGCTTTTGATACATCAATTTCCATAACTTTGCACAGAACGCCGCATTTTATACCGGAAGGGCTATCTGCTTTGTCTTTTCAATCCTAAACACAGGCTCTTTTGGCATAATGAAAAGTTCAGGATCATAGTAGAAGGATAAAGGGGGATGGTATTTCGAACCGGTTTAAAAACCAAATGACAATCATAAGTCTTTTTCTTTCTCCTTTTTTCCCTTCTGATTGTTTAACAAACTCCATGGCTAAAAACCTCATCGACTTTCGGTTTTGCAAACATTGGATGACAGGTTTTTTTTAAAATAAAGTAATGAAATCATTCTTTTTTGCATCAGGCATCTTTCTTCTGATCACGCTGCAAATCCGTGCCCAGCAGGAACCGGCCTGCAGGTACCCGCAGGTTGACATCCTTTCCGGTGCGGATCCCATTTATCCCTCGTGGACGCCCATCGCACCTTGTGCCAACGACAAAACGCTTTGGGATCCCTCGGTGCTCTGGGATGATTACGCCCAGGTTTATCGCCTGTTTTTTACCAGGTGGAACGGCTGCACACAGCACATGCACATCTACACCACCGAAAGTGCGGACGGTTTGACCTGGGACGGCGAACTGCACGATATCCACGACCCCACCAAAGAGCCTTCCTGGGGGCAGGGCATCATGAATAATTTTGAAACCACCAGTGCCATTCAACTGAACGATTCCACTTTTTATGTTTATTTTCTGGGCTACACTCACATCAACCGGGTAGACAGGATCGGGCTGATCATCTCCACCGATTATGGTCAGACTTACAGCCCTTACTACAAAAATCCGGTGCTCAAGCCCACGCAAGCCTGGGAGACAAGCGCCATCGGCGTCAAGGAGCCAAGTGTGATTTACGATGCCACCGACAGCCTGTTCAAAATGTGGTACAATGTGACCACTTACACCAAGATCACCAGCGTGGGTTATGCCACTTCTCCGGATGGAAAGAACTGGACAAAATATCCCGACAACCCGGTTTTCCTGCCCCTAACGGAACGGATTGGGGAAGAATGGCCCGGCGAGGTGAACCACGTGAATGTGGTGCAGGATCCGGTTTACGGCTACCATCTTTTTTACGCCAATCATTTTGCCATCTTTCAGGCCTACAGCCCTGACGGCATCGAATGGACCCGCGAGCCGGGCTACTACCCGCAGATCATGTACCATTACGACAGCGCTTACCGGCCCTGTCCGACCTGCCCCTGGGTGTTCGACAGCCTGGACGCCTACGGCAGCCCTTCCATGATCTTCAAGGACAACGGCGAAGCATTTATGTTTCTCATGCGCACCATTCCCGGCGCTTACGGTTACGGCAAAAATCCGCCGGGCGTTATCGGACCGGGTGGCATGATGCTGGGTCTGGCAACGGGAATCTGTTTTACCCCGGTGGGAACGAATACGCCGGAAGAAAAGCCTCGGAAGCTGACTATTTACCCCAATCCTGCGGGCACGTACTTTAACATCGGTTTTCCAGGGGAAGCACCTGATGGCTTTTCCATTACTTTAAGAGATGTTTTTGGAAATAGAGTGCTTGAAAAACACGGGCTTTCCCCTCCTGTCAGCTTAAGCACGGGAAGCATCCCGACAGGTGTTTATCTTTACGAAATACAGACAAATAACAACCGGAGGTTCAGTGGAAGGCTGGTCATCAAACGGCTTTGACAACCGTTTACGAAAAATCAAATCTGTTAAAACTTAATTGAAAAGAAATAAAGCGGAACTTTCTGCCGGGATGGAACAACTCCTGTTATGGCGGATGGGCAGTGAAAATTGACAAACCTGAGATCGTTCCATCCCGCAATTTTCTGAAAACACAGAAAAATTATTACTTTTGTAATATGAAGACGGTCAAAGAAATAGAAACTACTTTAAGGGAGAGTAAACCTTATCTTTATGAGAAATACCCCATTAAATCACTGGCCATTTTCGGTTCGTATGCGCGAAATGAACAGAATGACCACAGTGATTTGGATTTGTTGGTGGAGTTCAACGACAAGATTGGTATCCGTTTCATTGACCTTGCAGATGAACTTGAACAACTGCTGGGATTTAAAGTTGACCTGGTTTCAAAGAGAGGAATCAAGCAAAAGTATATGGAAGTTATTCAATCCCAATTGATCTATGTCTGAATGCGATATTAAATTGTTGCTGGAGGACATGCTCGAAGCGGCCCTAAAGATTTCCAGGTACACCAAAGACATGGATTTTGACGGTTTTCTCCGGGATGAAAAAACCATCGATGCTGTTGTCAGGAATTTTGAGGTTATTGGAGAAGCGTCAAACAGAATCGATCCTGATTTCAAAACAAAACACCCTGTTATAGATTGGAACCGTTTACGTGGTTTCAGGAACAGAATCGTACATGAATATTTTGGTGTAGATTACGAGATCGTCTGGTCTATTATTGAATCCGACTTGGATGAATTGATCGGTAAATTGAAGGAATTGAGCTGATCGAAAAAGAATTGACTTTCTGACCAGAGCCGAAAGACCCTTTATCCAGTTCACAAGTTTTTTATTTCCCGGAATAAAACCTGCATTTTTGTTGTCAATCAGATAAACGTTTTTTTGAAAAGGGAAACCGGCACATACAGCGAAGACCTTGATCTGGTACGTTCCGTAGCAAGCGGCGACCGCAAGGCTTTCGAGGCCCTCGTTAAAAAATACGAGCCCCTCGTCGCCAAAGTGGCCCTGGGCATGCTGGGCAACACCGACGATGCCGACGATGTGGGACAGGAAACCTTCATCCGTTTATACCGGTCTGCAGCGCAGTTCAAGGGTGATGCCTCGTTGGGGACTTACCTGTCGCGCATCGCCATCAACCTGTCGCTGAACGAATTGAGGAAACGCAAGAAGCGCAGTTGGGTGAACCTGGAAGAACGCATCGGCAACCATCATAAAACTGAGGATGCATTCAACAAGTCCGACACGGCCGAGTTGGTAAACAAGGCCCTGGCAAAGCTCGAACCGGAATTTCGAAGCGTGCTGGTGCTGCG
>JAJRWG010000152.1 GCA_024276895.1 Bacteroidota bacterium | reverse complement strand
GCCATGTTGTTGTAGTGGGCGTTGGCCGAAAAGGCCCACAGGGCGGCTTTTGCATTTTTGGTAACTTTCAGGGTCTTCCGCATCATTTGCATCAGGCGCCTGGGGTTGTACAATCTTTCGACGGCCTGTTTTTGTTCGTTCAGCAGTTCTTCTGCTTTTAGTTTTTTTGGTTTGATGACGATTTCGCCACCCCAGTATTTTTCCCAGTCTTTGGGATAGTTTGTTGCAGTCAGCCGGTCTTCTTTTTTAAACTGTTCGTAGGTGTTGGTTCCGGGGAAAGGGGTGAGGACAGACACCTGCACGGCATCGATGTTTGAATTGAGGATGTAGTCCACCCGGTTTCGCAGATCCCTGATCGTGTCGGTATCCAGTGCAAAGATAAAAGTCCCCAGCACACTGATGCCGTGTTTCTGGATGACGGAGAAAATCTGCCGGTAATTGTCCACCCCGGCTTTCAGGTTGGTGCGTTTGTTCATGCTTTGCAGGGCATCGGTTTTTTCCGATTCCACACCGATAAGCACCAGCCTGCAACCGGCCTCGGAGGCCAGGTCAAGGAGTTCCTCGTCCTCGCCAAAGTTGATGGATGCCTGGCAGAACCAGTCTTTTTTAATGCTTCGGTCGATCATCCCCCGGAAAATGGCTTTGGCGTGCTCGCGTGCTTTTTTGCTGTAACCCACAATATTGTCGTCCACGAAGAAAAAGCGGTCGGCGCTCATGGTTTCCAGTTCGTCCAGCACTTTTTCCACGGGGCGGGTGCGGTAAGCACGTCCGTTAAAATAGTGTACCGAGCAGAATTCGCATTGCATGGGGCAGCCGCGGGTAGTCTGGATGGAGTCGATCATGTAATCCTTGTGGAACAGGTCGTGGCGGGCTGCGGGAAAATCGTCCATGCGCAACAAGGCGCCTGTGTAGCGTTTTTTGAGCCTACCCTTGTCAAAATCGCTGATGATCTCCGGCCAGGTGCTTTCGGCTTCACCGGTGGCCACTACGTCAACATAGCCGGCGGCTTCGCCTGGCATCATCGAAGCATGGATGCCGCCCAGCACCACGGGGATTTTCCGGGACGTGTATTCGGCCGCAATTTCGTAGGCGCGGGGAATGGTGGAGGTGAAGGAGGTGATGCCCACCAGGTCGGCTTCCTCAAACACGAAATCCTCGAAATTCTCGTCGATCAGTTTGATTTCCCAGTCGTCGGGGGTCAGCGCACCCACAATGCCCAGCCCCAGGGGCGGATATTTGGACTCCCTGTCCACCAAAAACCCGACACGATGCCGGGAACGGGGATTGATCAAGATCAGTTTTTTCAAGGTTTTTGAAAGATGAATCGACGGGCAAAAGTACGAAAATCAGAATTAGCGTAGAATCAGCGGGTTGAAGGATTTGTCCTGGCAGTAAGGGGTTCAAACTTTTCCAAAGTTCAAAACTTTGGAAAAGTTGAGGGGGGCTTGTTACGACTTTTCGGTTTCACCGCAATGACCTTTTTGAACTGAAAAGGCCCTTGTTTCTTTGAAAATATCACGGTGCTCCGCACCTCCATCCGAATTTTGGTTTTGTTGCTACAAAGATTTGCGGTGCGCTGCACCTGCATTCCGGTTTGGACAGAACTGTTTTTTAGGGGCATTCTGTGAAATCGCTCAGACAGACAAACATCTTTTAGGTTGTGGATGGATTCAACGTTAAAAGTCAGGCAGGATTTTGCCAAAAATACTATTCAGCGCCGGAGGCGCGTAATATTTGTAGAAAAATAAATGGCATCCAAGACAGGTGCGGAGCACCGTTCTATCTTTTTCAGACACCGTAAATGTTGCCCAAATCCGTAACAAGAACCGGACATTTACCGGTAAGCCCGCAGCAGGGATAGGAGCGGCAGCCGGACGAAGCGGCGGCTGATGTTTTTGCCGGCCGGCGGAGGCTGAAGACGAAGTTCCCGGAAAGCCCACGCACGGCCCTGCAAAACACAGCCGCCGCGAGTACGCTACAGCGGATAGCCCGTTAAGCTGCCCTTAACAATAAAAGCCCGCTGAGGGCCGTTGAGATTTGTAACAAAAAATGAATTAATTTTGTGCCCTCAAAAATTGACTGGAAAAATGACTGTAGAAGGATTCATCAATAAAATCGTAGAAGAATTTCCCGACCTGAAAAAGGAAAACATAACACCCGACATGAACTTCAGGGATCACGTGGAGTGGGACTCCATCAACGCCCTGGTGCTGATTGCCATGGTCAATGTTGAATATGACGTGACCATCACTGCCGAAGAGCTGATGAACGCCGAGACCGTGAACGATGTTTACCTAGTGGTTGAGCGTAAAGTCAGGGAAAAAGAAAAAGCCGCTTAGGCCTTCCTGAAAAAACAACTGATAAAGTGTACGATTATTCCGTGGTAGTTCCGGTTTTTAACAGTGAGTACACACTGGAAAAACTTTTTGAAAGCCTGAAGGCCGTTTTTGCCCGGCTGGAAAAGAGCGTACAATTTGTTTTTGTTGACGACGGCAGTTTCGACAGCAGTTGGGCTGTGCTGAAAAAGATCAAACAGGCCAATAAAAAAGATGTTGTCATCGTCAGGCTGAACAAAAACTACGGGCCGGGCAACGCTACTTTTTGCGGGATTGAGTTTTCAAAAGGCCAGCGCCTCATCACCATTGACGACGACCTGCAGCAACCCCCGGAAGAAATCCCCAGGCTGATCGAAGTTTTCGAGCAACAGGAACGCGAACTGGTTTACGG
>JAJRWG010000151.1 GCA_024276895.1 Bacteroidota bacterium | reverse complement strand
TCAAAGAATTTCTTTCACCCTGGTCGTCAGACTGCGCCGCTGATGTGGTTTTCGGCGGCAGCATCCACAAGTCCGTCATCCTCAATTTTGTTGAAGAACGCTCCTACGTGGATTACGTGACCTGCTTCGCGATGTACCACATCGTGCCCCTTGACCCTGAAAACAACCCGAATCTTGATGTTGAAGAAGCCGTGGCGACAACGGCCATTTCAATCATCGGATCGGCCGACAGCCATGATGTATCGGCGATTCTTACCGAAACGGAAGACTGTGGCTGCGTGGATAACGAAATCATTAAAACCGGCGATTTGCTTTCGCGCGACGATTGTCCCTGCGATTGAATACGGAGAACCGAAAAAGATTTTACCGGAAAAACATGGAAAAATCATTAACCATATCGAAAAAATCACTGCCGCTCACCAGCATGCAATACGAAAGTCTGCGGGTGCTCGGCCTAAAACATATTCAGGAACTTTCCGGAAAGCTGTGGACCGACTACAACACCCACGATCCGGGCGTTACCATGCTCGAAGTGCTGAGCTACGTGCTCACCGACCTGGGTTACAGGGTCAATTACAAAATTCAGGACATCCTGGCGCAGGATCCTGAAGCAGCCGGCGCCCCGGAACTTAAAAACTTTTACACAGCCGGGCAGATCCTTCCCTCCGCACCTGTTACCCTCAACGACTTCAGAAAACTGATGATGGATGTTGAGGTAGTGGACGACAGCGGGGATGAACCCGCCTATGCGGGCGTGAAAAACGCCTGGATACAAATGGCAACGGATGCAGAGCAAAAGATTTACGTTGATCAGAAAAAAAGCCTGCTGTCCCTCGACGAAGTTTCCGGCCTGACCACACAGGACAGTTTTTATGTTAAAAACCTTTACGATGTTTTACTGGAATTTGACGAAACCGATGAACTGGGCGATCTGAATGCAAACACCATCGAAAGCGAGCTCGTGATTTACAGTCACGCCCCCGAACCCGGCATCGAGGGGCTGACCTTCAGCATCAAAATCGAGTTTCCCCACTGGGAAGATTATTCCGTTAACTGGTCTGACCCAGTGAGCGTGCAGGCAAACATTGGCGTTGTTACGGTAAAAGTTTACGACCTGCCGGAGCGGTACACCCTCGAGGCGATTGTTTCCAACAAAAATGAGATCATCCTCAAAGGCACCAAAGAAACAGGTGGGACAGTCAGCAACATTGACGGCCTGAATGCACTGATGGATCAACTAAAAGATTCCATGTTCGGTACCGATGGCATGCTGCAACTATACCTCAAAAAGGTGGAGAAAATCCACCAGATCGTCGATGCCGTCAAGGCCACCCTCCATGCCAACCGCAGCCTTTGCGATGACTTTTTCCGTTTTAACGCTTTGAAAGTGGAAGAAATCCTCCTGTGTGCCGACATTGAACTGGAACAAGCCGCCGATGTGGAAGAAGTGGAAGCGCGCATCTTTAAAAACATCGGCGATTTTCTTTCCCCGCAGGTGAATTTCCACACCCTGGACGAGATGCTCGACAAGTGCAACGATGCACCGCGCTACGAAATCAGCAACATTATCACAACCAAAAAGGTTTTTACCGTCACCGGTAAACCCGTTGAAGATTTCAACAAAGACGACACCATCACCGTGATCGGCTCAGGGAAGAACGACGGGGAGTACACCCTTTGCTGTATCCGTGAAAATCGAGATGATCCGGCCTTTACCGATCTCGAAGTTTCGGAAAGCATTGACAGCACAGACTTTGACGAGGGAGCTTACCTGATCCGTGGCAGTACCGGCGACGCGGATTGCCTGAGCGTGGACCGCATTTTTGAAGGCCCGAAACTGAAACACGGTTTCATTGACGACGAGGAACTGAAAGCCGCTGCGCGCAGGAAAGTCATCCGCGTTTCCGACCTCATCAGGATCATCATGGACGTGGAAGGCGTTCATGCCGTGAGGTCCATCCAGATTGCCAACCGTCCGCAGGACAACAACGAAAACATTGAATCGAAAAGTGTCAAATGGTGTCTGGAACTGCACATGGAGGAAAACTACGTTCCCCGCCTTCACATTGACGATTCAAAGCTCACCCACTACAAGGATCAGTTGCCTTTCCTGGCCAACCGGACGGAAGTGAAGACGCTGATCGAAGAACTCAAATCCGGCGACAGGCCCCAAAAGCTCCGTTACCCGCTGATGGACATTTCCGTCCCCTGGGGCAATTTCAGGGACATTGAAAAATACACCAGCCTGCAGGAAGACTTCCCACTGCTTTACGGCATTGGCAGTGAAGGCATTCCCGGACTGAACTCACTGACCGGTTCCGACAAAACCGGCCGGCAGACGGAAGTGAACCAACTGAAAGCCTTCCTGCTGTTCTTCGACCAGTTGCTCGCCAACTACCTTTCGCAGCTGGCACACACCAAAGAACTTTTTTCCATGAACGGGGAAAAGGACAAATTCGGCAACTACCTCATCGACCGCACCTACTTCACCCAGGCGCTGGACACGGTCATCCCCGACGCCGGCCCGTTGTTTGCTGACAAGGCTGGTTATCCCGCGGCATTGCAGCAGATTGCCGAGGACAAGCCACTGTACGAAAAGCGAAGAAACAAATTCCTTGACCACCTGTTGGGCAGGTTTGCCGAAACTTTCACCGATTACGCCATGCTTTCCTTTAAAGTGTCGGGAAGCAAAGCTGCCGCCGAACTGATTGAAGACAAACTCCGGTTTTTAAATGCTTACCCCTCATTGAGCCACAACAGGGGCAAAGCTTTCAACTACCTCCACCCCTGCCGGGTGTGGCATGTTGACAATGTTCCGGGACTTGAAAAACGGGTTTCGTTGCTGGCCGGCATCGAAGAGCGGTCGCCCCTGGTACTGAGGTTTGGCAAGAATTTCACCATTGTTTCACCGGCAACGGCAGGCAGCACCTTCGGCCTTCAAATCAGTGACGACAGCGCCAATGTAATGTTTGAGGCAGGCGGTTTTGTCAGTGATGACGACGCCCGGGCAGCTACAGAAGCCATCATCGTCGTCGGCCTTAGCAAAGAGAATTTCCGGATTGTGGAAAGTGACGGCACCTTCCTCATTGAACTGCGTTGCGACTCCGGGCTGACGGCCACAAGCCACCGTACCGATTTCACTTCAGATGCTCCTGGCGGGGACGCGGACCAACTGATTGACGAAACGATCAGGGTACTGGAAAGGGAATTCTTCAGCAATCCCGAAGCCAACCGGAAAAACCTGGCCTGTCCGCTGCAGAATTATTTTAAGGTGAAACTTTTGGCAAACATGGGCGCAAACCCACCCACATGCACCATCACTTACAGCCTTTATGCCGAAGCTTTTACTTTTACAACAGAACGGGAACTGCTCACGGGCAGCCTGACCATCGAAGCGAAAGCCGGCGATCCCGAAGCCGAGGTTTTGAAAAAAGGACAGGAACAGGTGTACAAAGTTTTGTGGGACGTGATCAACAACGGCATGGCAGAAGGGCATTACTTTTTCATCCCTGAAACCGCACCCTACACTTCTCCCTACCTTTTCGTCATCCGCGACAGGCACGGACTGGAAATTGCCCGCAGCATCGCGCATGATTTCAACGATCTCCTCGCAACGGAGATCGGTTCACTGGTTTCGGCTAAGATTTTGGTTTCGGGTTCCACGGCCAACGATGGCGAGTACACCGTCAGCACAGCCACGGCTGACGGGCCATTTGTGAAAATCAGCGTCAGCCCGGCTCCCACTCCGCCGGTTTTTGACGGCCGGCTTTCCTGGACGGAATCGTTTGCCATCATCGCAATCGACCCCCAGGCACACTGCATCGAGGTCAGCCGCGACCTGAGCCGGGTCCTTGCCGCAGGTGCTTCGGTGAGCATCGAGGGCTCGGACAGCAACGACGGGAGCTACACCATCCTGAAACTGGAAGTCACCGGCGGCATCACCAGGGTATTTGTAAAGGAAACCATCCCGGCCGGCGAGCCGTCGGGCAAGCTGGTTTACACCAAGATCTTTGAAATTACCGGGCTTGACGGTACTTCCTTTACCATCCGCGGACTGGCTGACCGGCAGGCTGTCAGCGAAATGAAAACCTTCATCGAAAAAACCTTTTTCAAACACGAAGGCATGCACGTCCTTGAGCACGTGCTCCTGCGGCCCAGGATCAACGAACCCCTGTTCCTGGAAATGACAGGCACTGTTCTTCAGGAAGGCCTTGCCGGTGAGGGGGAGCTTTATTTTCAGAAGACCGTCCCGGTACTTTCCACTGACTCGGCAAACAGTACCGTTACGGTGGCGGGCGACATCGCCGGACAACTGACGGGCAGCCTGTTCAGCATCGGAGGTGGCAGCCTTAACGACGGCGACTACCTTCTTTTTCTGAAAACATTTGACGGGACAAACACGGTGCTTACCACCGACACACAGCAGTCCTCCATTTTGTACGACCTGCCCGACGGCAGTCAACCAGCCGGACAGGTCATTTTCACCAAAAAAACAACTGTAAACGGCATCTCCGCTTCAGCAAAGCAAATCGTCGTCAGCGACACCGATGCACTGGCGCTGTCGGCCGGTGATGTTATCGAAATCAAAGGCTCCTCCAACAATGCCAACAACTTCCGGTTCAGCGTGCTTACGGTAGCACAAAACGGCTCCGACATTGAAATTTCAGTGGACAAGGTTGAACAAATTGTTCAGGATGCTCTTCTTCCCATCAACCTCGATCAGGATTGCCAAAGCTGTCAGATCAAAGACCCTTACTCCTTTGTGGCCACGGTGGTGCTGCCCTACTGGCCGTGCAGGTTCATCAACATGGATTTCCGAAAATTCATGGAACGTACCTTAAGGAAAGAAGCGCCCGCCCATGTACTGCTGAGCATTTGCTGGATCGACTGCCGGCAAATGAGCGAATTCGAATTGAAATACAAGGCATGGCTTCTGGAAAGCGGAAAGCCCGAACCTGACAAAGCCGTTTTATCCGAAAAACTTTCGGAACTAATCGGCATACTCACTAAAATCAGAAACGTTTATCCCACAGGCACACTGCACGATTGCGAAGAAGATGAAAATCTTGAAGGCGCAATTATTTTGAACAATTCAGTTTTGGGAACATTTTAAAAGACTACGACCATGAGCAAGATGATCAACAACTACCCCGTCTTCGAGAAGAACCAGGTACTTACCAGCAACCAGCTCAACCAGTTGGTCAAATACCTCGACCAGCAAAACAGGCTCACACGCACCAGCCTGACCGGCCTGGGTATTATTTGCGGACTGGAAGCCATCTGCGAGAGCAGCAACACCCTGACCATCACCAGGGGTGTTGGGGTTACTTCCGAAGGCTTTCTCATCCGTACAGGCGATTGCGTGACCACACGCTACCGGAATTATGTTTTGCCGGCAGGAACGAGCTATCCCCCATTCGAAGACCTGGTCAGCCACCAGCAGGATGTTACCCTCAGCGAATTGCTCACCGAAGATGCAGTCGTGGATCAGGCAGACAACGTTGTTGATCTGACGGACGACTTCCTGAAAGAAAAGATCGTACTCCTTTTTCTCGAGTGCCTGGACAAAGACCTGAAATCGTGCCTGGGTAAAAGCTGCGACGAACTGGGTATCGACAGAATCTTCACGCTGCGAAAACTGCTCATTTCGGTAACAGACATGGACAAGGTGCTGGCACGTACCAACGGTGGAAAACCGGATGCGCAGTACCCCGATAAGCTGAAACTGCCCCCGCTGGCGATCCCACGTCCGCTGTTCAATCCCAAATCGGCCGAGGCACAAACCTACTACGGCATGGGTTTCAACTACCTGGGAAGCGTTTGGAAACATTTCGGGCTGCTGGTTGAAAAACTGAACGAGTCCTACAATGTTTACAGGCCTGTGCTGGAAGACCTTTATGGTACCAACCCGTTTTCGTCTTCCGTCCTGACCGACAGCTTCAAAGACATCAAAACTTACGTCTACAATTTTCTTGCCTTTGAACAGCCCGTTTACGGCGTACAGTACCTTTATGATTTTTTCAAAGACCTCACGCTGGCTTACAACGAATTTCGCGAAGAAGCTTTCGACCTGACAGCGCTTTGCTGCCCCGACGATTCACGCTTTCCCAGACACCTGATGCTGGGAGAGTCCTGTGCGGTTGCAGAAGACTGCAAGGTTTCTGTCTACCGGCATTATTTTGTCGCATCTCCCGTTCTCGAACAACAACAGGAAAGGCTGAACCGGGTGAAGCATCTTCACAAAAGGCTGGTACTGATGCTGGAAAGCTTCGACCTTGACCGGCTTCTCGAACCTGAACAGTGGGAAAGCAGGATTACGCCAAGCATCGAAAAGCCGGGCTGGCTGTCGCAACGGACCATCCCCTACTACTACAACTCCAGAAAACAAAGCCAGTTCTCCGGCCTTGGCACACTGGAAAAGGCGTGGGATTTCGGAAGCTTCAGGAAATGCTACCCCTCCGACCTCCCGCAACAATTGTCGTATGACAACCACGCACCGTGGCAGGCCGGCGACCATCCCATCGTCACACCCCTGCGTTTCGACCTGGACCGTTTTACCTTCCTGCGCACCGAAGGACTGCTGGCCAAACCCCTGGAAGAAGCCTGGAAGCAACTTCGAAAGCAGAGAAGCACTCACAACCTTTCGTTTGACATCAAGGCAGTTTATTTCGGACACCTCGGCGGGGAGGGCAAACGCAAGCGAAAGTGCGTGTACAGCGATCTCCAGCCCGATTACAGCATCTGGCGGAACAAGGCGCTTTTGTTTTTCAACAACATGGTGAAAACCAACAAAAACGTTGAACAGGTGGTGATGAACAGCGACAAGGTTTACGAATCAGCCCGGAACATGTACACCCCCGGTTCCGCAGCCAAAGCATCCGGTGCCAAACACGAAAAAACCGGAGGCGCCTATGAAAGCAAAACCAAAAAGGGCTTTGACTTTGCCGGCATCGGCAATTTGATGAAATCTAAAACCGTTTTGGATTTTAACACGGCATCGTTTGAGATCTCAAAACTGAACACCATTATCGGCAAGTTTAGTGCCGGACCGCAGGCGTCAAAGTCGGCAAGTTTCGAGTCATCGCGCATGACCAGCATCCGCGGCCTTTTCAGTGACCTGAACGACTACCTGCTCAAGCTCATCAAGGCCATACCGGTGGATTTCAGGGATTTCCAGATGGACCTATGGCTGCATCATTACAAATGCAGCCTGCGGATGTACATCAAACTGATGAAGTTTCTGGCATCCGAGATCAAAAGCCCGAACCAATTGCTGTTCGGTTACTTCGCCCTTCTGATCCTGTGTGTTTTGTACAGGCTGGTAAGGTTTGTCGCCATCTACCCCTACATCACCATCCGCGTACTTTACGACACGGCACAGGAGCGCTCGGCACGCCTTGAAGAATCGCTGCGGTTCGCGCGTTTCCTGCATGGCCACCCAGGGCTGGAACACAAAGCGGGCGTGGCACCCGGACAGACGCTGGTGCTGGTTTACCAACTGCAACAGCAACCGGACGACTTTGAGGAAGGTTTCAGGGAAAAACTGGAAAATGCCTTCCGCAAGATTTCAGGTGAATTTTCCGATGAAAAATGGATAACGGGTGATTTTGAATTTCCCGACCCGCCCTCCCCCGGACAAATTATCGAGGTAACCTCAAAAATGATCGGGAAGGTGGTGGCCGATTTCACCGTGCCTTTCGTGTGCTGCGACGATTGTGGCGACATGCCGCACACCCCGCAAACCCTTGATCCGCTGGCGACACCGGTTTGCGCCGTGCTGAGTTTTGTGACGAATGATGAACAGAGCGACGACACCCTCGCCTGGGATTACCAAAAAGCGAGCATCAGGCTGCTTAACGACTTGTACGACCCCTCGGTGTACAAAGTACGGTTGGCTGTGGAGGCACTTCCCAATTTCGGCACTGCCGTTTTCGAAGACGGCATTTACGACCCTGACCCCGGCAAGAAAGCACAAATCCTGAAGTACACCGTTGACGAAGCAAAGATCGCGCAGGAAATGAAGGTTAACGATGATCTTTTCTTCATTGACGAATTCGAATACGAGATCATTGACGTGAGCAGAAACGACGAGGTTGTCGGCAGCGACCGCATCAGTGTTTTCATACCGGTTGTTCAATCGCAGGAAACAAGAACGGCTACACTGACCGGACAGGTTATGGGCGTCGAGAACCAGGAATCGACAGGACCGCTGGAAGGTGCAACCGTAAAAGTTAAAAACACCGGACTCAATACCGTTACCGATGACAAAGGCATGTTTCAGATTCAGGGAGTACCCCTGGGACAGCAAACCGTAATGGCTTCTTACGTTGGTTACACTCCGCAGGAAAAACAGATTAACGTTGAAGTTGAAAACGAATTACTGACTTTTATTCTGCAACCGGCCCAAACAATCTACATCAATTATGCGAGGGCATACAAAGTGATGGGCATAAGCGAAAACTCGGCCGATGCCGGCAAGGTAAAGGCTTACTACGCTACCAATATGTCGGTTTACAAAAACATTGCTGACCGGATTGTGAAGGAGGAAGGCAGCAAGGAGGTTACACCGCTTACAAAAGCAAAGGCATCCATCGGGTTTTACGCTGAAGACGAAGACGTCAACATTGTTAAACTGAACAACGATTTCAACAAGCAACGGAACCAGTTGGTCAGGGCCTGGCAGGATGCTTCGGGTAGCGAAAAGAAACTTCATGCCGAAATGCTGAAGAATCTCACCGGCGCTTACCTCGACCGCCTGGCTTTTGTACAACCCGGCAAACTCACGGGAACGACCAGGGAAACGCTGCGTGAATCAGCCAATATTTTTAATTCACGCAAAGAACTGGGCATGAAGAGCGCGTTGCAGGAATGGAACACAAAATCGCGAGGATTTATTCCCGAAGAATACAGGGAAACCATCAACAAAGAACTGAAGCTGAAGTAATGATCAAACGGGAGCAGACACATATCGTCAGGAAACAGTTGATCGAACTGCGTGTGGCCGACCGGGAACTGGCACACCCGATGCAGGACAGAGTGGCAGCCCTGAACAAAAGCGTCATTCTGCCGGCGCTGGCGGAGGCCTGCGACCAACTGTCAGCACCTGACCAGCGCCTGCACATTGACAAACTGGAGATTGATCTCGGCAGCCTTCCTCCCGAAGATTTTGAAGCCGTGTTCAAAGACAGGCTGGTAAAGCAATTCAGAACAAAGCTGGAAGAACTAAGAGCGAAGAATTCCGGAATTACCGTTCCGCAAGCCGGACAGGAAACCCGGGAGAACCGTTCCAGAGCGCCTGTCACCGGGACAGATGTGCTTTGCTACTTTTTCGAAAAGGGCAGCCTGCCCTGGTGGTACCCCGCACAGGGTTTCAGCCTGCGTCAGACCATTGAAAAAGTGGTGACCGAAAGCCCCGGCGAACTGTGGGAACGCTTACTTCCGTTCTTGAAAAAAAGAAGCGTCCGGCTACGACTGGCGGGCACACTCACTGACGGGCAACTGGTAAAATTAGCCGACCCCTCGGGAGCTTACGGCCTAGCGCAAGTCCTTAAAGCCCGGGTACAACTGTCACGGCAGGAAGCTTTCTTCTCGCAGCCTGGCGAAACGGTCAGACTGGTTTTCGCTGACCACATCCTGTTGGCGTTTTCCCATCCCGGCAGTTCTTCAATAAAAAAGGAAAAGCTGAAAGCCGCCCTGGCCGGGGCAGTCCGCTACCCTGTGTTTAAACTTCCGGAGGGCGCGAGCCGGAAAAGTACGCTGATTCGCGACAGCCTGAGCGAAGAGGAGGTTTTAGCCAAACTGTTTGCAGCCGCGGGATTAGACGGCACCCGGAAGAAGCGGGACGGCCTGAAGAGCAAAGAACAAAAGGCTGCAGAAAGCGGAAAAAAAGGGCGATCGAGAGAAAAAGAAGAAGTCCCCGCCCCCGAAATGCTTGAAAAAGACGATTGCATCGAACTCAACAATGCCGGGCTGGTGCTGCTGTGGCCCTATCTGGAAATGTTTTTCAGGGAACTCGGCCTGGTTGAAGACAAGGCATTCAGGAACGAGCAAAGCCGGTGGAAAGCCGTGCAACTGTTGCATTTTTTGGTTTTTGCGGAGGAGGAAGCCGAAGAGCACCGCTGGGCACTGAACAAAATTCTTTGCGGGATGGATGTTTCGGAATTTGTTCCCGCTAAGTTCGAACTGAACGACAGGGAAGAACACGAATGCCTCAACTTGCTGGAAGCAGTCATCAGAAACTGGAACGCTTTGAAAAACACTTCGGCGCAGGGGTTGCAGGAAGCTTTTCTCAGAAGGTACGGCTTGCTGAAACCGGAACAGAACGCTCACCTTGTCGAAATTGAAAGAAACTCCATTGACGTGTTGCTGGACAGGTTAAGCTGGCCTTTTTCCGTCATTGCCCTGCCCTGGAACACTAAACTCATCCATGTAAAATGGTAAACGAAAAAATAAAAAACAATGCCGCCGACATTGAGAAGGAACTGAAGTGGTTCAGGGAAATCCTGAAAACCCGCTCGCTGCTCAACGCGCGTAAAGAAAGCCGATACAAAGACGTGTACGAGGTACCGCCGCCGGTTTACGAGGGCAGCCGTTCGGCTTTTGCCCGGTTTCTGAAAAAATACCGGTTGGATTTTGAAGAAAGGTTTTTGCTCGCCCTTGCCCTGGTGCCGCATGTGAAACCGGAACTGCTGGACATGTTTCTGGTGAAAAACAATGCCACCCAGGAAATCTACACCGAGTTCGGAGGAAAAAAAGGAAAGAACCACAACGGTTTTCTGCCCACGGGCGAAACGGCCATGTTCATTCTTACCGGAAGCGATCTTGCCAAAAGGTTTTCGTTGCAACGCTGTTTCGACGGCATGCACAAGTTCAGCAGGGAAAACATCCTTGAACTGGAAGAAATGAACAAGGACGAACCCATGCTAAGCGGCGCCCTCAGCGTAACACAGGAAGTGCTGGACCTGTTCACCATCGGCGAAGCCAGAAAGCCCAATTTCAGTCCGGCATTTCCGGCCAAACTACTGACCACCAACATGGACTGGTCTGACCTTTTCCTGAACAGCAACGTTTTGCAACAGCTCCGCGAAATCGAAACCTGGCTCACCCATCACCTCACCCTGATGAAGGACTGGGGGATGGAAAAGATACTGAAACCCGGCTATAAGACCTTGTTTCACGGCCCGCCCGGAACGGGAAAAACAACAACCGCGGCACTGATCGGCAAGCGAACGAAAAGGGATGTTTACCGGATCGATTTGTCCCAGCTGGTTTCGAAATACATCGGCGAAACGGAAAAGAACCTGGCAAAGGTTTTCGACCGTGCCGAAAACAAGGAATGGATACTGTTTTTCGATGAGGCCGATGCCCTTTTCGGAAAACGCACCGCCACCCGCGACGCCCATGACCGCTTTGCCAACCAGCAGGTTTCTTTTCTGCTGCAACGCATCGAGGATTTTAACGGGTTGGTTATTTTGGCTTCCAATCAAAAAAGCAATATTGACGAAGCTTTCATGCGCAGGTTTCAGTCCATCATCCATTTCCCCATGCCCACCCCCGGGGAACGCTACCAGATTTGGCAGAACGGTTTTTCATCTTCGGCGAAACTGGAGCCAAAGGCTGACCTGAAAGAGATTGCAAAGAAATACGAGATCGCCGGCGGGGCCATCATCAACATCATCCAGCATTGTTCGTTGCGGGCGTTGGGACGTGATTCCAACGTGATCAGGCTGGCAGACATCATGGAGGGGATCAGAAGAGAATTTCATAAAACCAGGAGAACGCTTTAAATAAAGAGTCATGTACCAACTTAAACAACATTCCGGTAAAAGTTCACGGCCTGATTTCATCCAGGCCAGGCTGAAGGTCGGCCGTCCCGGCGACCGCTACGAACGCGAAGCCGATGCCGTTGCCGACAGGGTGATGCGTATGAGTGAAAACGAATCGCTCAGGATGCAGCCCGAAGAGGAAGAGGAAGAAATGCTGCAGCCTTTGATCAGAATGCAATCAGAAGAAGAGGAAGAGGAAATTCAAATGATGATCCAACGCCAGCCAATCGAAGAAGAGGAAGAATTACTCCAGCCAAAGTCAGACAAAACCATTCAGGCGAACACCGACTTTATTTCATCCAACCTCATCAAGAGTAAAAACAGTGGCACTCACTTGCCAGAACCTACCAACCGAACCATGAGTCGAGCATTTAATACGGATTTCAGTGCTGTAAAAGTTCACACAGATCCCTCGGCAGTTAGAATGAATCAGCAACTGGGTGCAAAGGCATTTACCCATGGTAGTAGTATCTATTTTAATAAAGGTGAATACAACCCTTCCGGTTCAGCCGGTAAAAAATTGCTTGCACACGAACTAACCCATGTCATTCAGCAAAGGGGCGGTTCAAAAAGGACTTTGATTCAACGAGACCTCCGTTCTGATTATCATGGCCAATGGGGACCCGCACAAACTCAACTTAATGCTATGTATGGAGGTATTGGTGGTGTAATTGATCGCCAGAAAGGCGCTGTCACTGATTTTATGCGTTATACCCGAATATCCGATCAACCTTCTTTGGGAGAACAGGCTTTAATTAACGGAATAAATATATTATTAGGTGCTGTTATTCCGGGTGTCGGCGGTGTTATCAGATCAGCAGCACAATCGAGCGTACGATCATCATTAAGAGGAACCGTAGGATCAATTGTTGACAGCATGGTTGATGCAGGAAAAGGGGCTGCTCAGGGTGCGGTTTCCAGTGCCTGGAGCCAAACAGCAGGAGAAGGTACACCGCTTGTTCAATTTGCCGAAACGCAAAGGAGAGCCCTTGAAACTATCGCGCAGAGTCAGATAGCCTCGATGAACCAGGAATTGGCCAGACTGCTGGCTACTGAGGGGGAGAATGACGAATGGGAAGCAGGCGATGCTCTTTACTCATCATTTCGTAATTCCCTGGACAGTGCCTATAATGAGCAATTTAATAAGATGACCGACATTTGGTTTACTATGCAGACAAGAACGATTGGAGGTGGTGCAAGACCAGGGGTACTAAGGATAACTTTACAAAGACGATATCCTGATCAGGGAAGTCTCCGCATTGAAAGTGCAAATCTTCTGGGAAGCGGCTCTGTAGTGGAAATTCGCGAGCGTCTGGCTCGACGCAGCTTGCAAGACATTACTATCCCCAAATTCATTCAAATGAATGGACAAATGGGTTTTGGGATCATGGACTGCAATTGGTATATTCGGGTAACAGGAGCAAGGCCACCATCGCAGCAGCCAACTGTTTCTGCAACACGCACAAGTTTAGAGAATCTAATGGCCGGCCCTCAACGGTTGACGGGTTATGGAGGACACCCTTCATATGGCTGGCCATGGTTAGCAGCCTATCATCTAAATATTCATGATCTCGATAATGACGATCCCAGAAATACAACTGCAAACAGAAACGCAGGTGCTCTTAAAGTGTGGGAGGCTATAAAAAACACATCCCCGTCATCAATTAGCGCCTCTTCATGGTAAAATATTCTAAAAAATAAAGAAAATACACCGGCAACTCACCTGGTCAGCAGACGGATGGATTCATCCTGCAAGCGGTTTTTGTTGACAGGTGCTACGCCCACCTCCTCGCAGACAATGCCACCGGCAAGATTGGCCAGGGCTGCCAGGTCAGCGGGTTCCACCTGCATAGCCAGGCACAGTGCGGCCACACTGATGACCGTGTCGCCGGCACCTGACACATCGGCGATGGTGCGGTAATGGGCAGGAACACTTGCCGAACCGCTTTCCCAAAGAATATAAACACCGTTCTCCGACAAGGTATTGAGTACCATTTCAGCTTGCAAAACATTTTTCAGTTGCGCAACTGCGGCCTTCACCTCTTCGCTGTTTCCACTATCGAAACTGATGTTCAGGCCCTCCCTGATTTCTTTCAGGTTGGGTTTAAAAAGGGTTACATTTTTGTAGGCAAGAAAGTTCTTCCTCTTGGGATCAACAGCCACAGGAATGTTTTTGCCTTTGGCAACATGCACCACGGCATTGATCAGTCCGGGATTGATGATGCCCTTGTCGTAATCCTGAAAAATAATGGCATCGATGGTTTGTTTGCCCATGAACCCTTTAATCCGTTCAAGCAGCAATTGCTGGTCATCCGGATCCAACTCGTCGGTGATCTCTTCGTCCACCCTGAGCATCTGGGTGTTGTTGCCAATTACCCTGAACTTGGTGGTAGTGATTCGCTTGCTGCTTTGGATGATGCCATCAGGAGAGAGGTTCTGTTTTTGGAGCAGCTCGAGGAATTCGTTACCTTTAACATCTTTCCCAATGACCGAACATATGATGGCACTGGCACCCAGCGAGCGGATGTTCAGGCCAACATTGGCAGCCCCGCCCAGGCGGTTCTCGCGCTTGTCAACCGATACAATGGGCACGGGTGCCTCAGGCGAAATCCGGTCCACATGACCCCACAGGTACGAGTCCACCATCACATCACCGATGATGAGAACATTTTTGTTATTGAATCCGTTAAAAATCCGGGAAAGTAGTTCGGTTGTCAGCATGAAAACTTGATTTGAAATGCAAAGGTAAAAAAAAGCTGGGTGATAACGAGGGTTGCTTTAGGCTTACTACCTTCCCGTTTCCGGATCAGCAGCCGGTAAGGATGAAAGTCATTCGCTATCCGGAACTTTCTCCCTGACTACCAGGTTGTTGTTACGCATCCGGTAAGTGTACTCCTGCAGGCAGGCTTTAAGGATGTTGCTCAGTGAGTCGGCAATTAGGGGCTTGTCCTCCAACAGGCTGTATTCGTGGTTAAGGTCGGCTTTATCGTACAGTGCAACCGGTTGATGGCCGTCAAAAAGCAAGCAATAATTTCCCGAAGTGATCTGGTAAATTCCATTGACAAACTGAAAAGCCACGTGGACAGCCGTGCTGTCAAACACATCGCTACCGAACGCAATGTAACTGCCCTCATAATTCAGCAGGTTCAGCAGCGTAGGCATGAGGTCTGTTTGCTGGATGGTAGTGCTCACTTCCCCGCGCAGGCTGCTGTCACCCGGAGAAAAGAACAAGAGCGGGATGGCATACCTGCCCGAACTGTTTATATAGTACCGCAGTTTGTCAACGTCCGGCAGATTGTCTTTCCCGTCAATATTATCGGCTTTTGAAGGGATAACCGACTGGGCGGGATGGTCGGCCAGCAAAACAAAAAGCGTGCTGTCGTACCAGCTGCGGGTTTTCGCGGTATCTAAAAAACATCGAAGGGCAAAATCGGTGTACCTGACAACCCGGTGAATGCGCAACGGGCCTTCTTTGAAGACATCCCGGTATTTTTCAGGCAAGTTGTAAGGATAATGCGAGCTGAGGGTGAACTCCGTTACAAAGAAAGGACGCGGAAAACTGTCGATGTTGCGGATGACGTACTGCAGGAAAGGCTCGTCGTAAATACCCCAGTAACCGTCGTTGTCCGTGTCGTTGTTATACTCCGTACGTCCGAAGTAGTAATCGAATCCGTTCTGTCTGGCAAAGCCGTCCAGGTCCAGTGTGCCTTCGTTGCCGCCGTGGAAAAAAGCGGTGGTGTAGGACTTTTTTTTGAGCAGGCTTGCAAAAGCGGTGAATTCGTTGGTGTTGTATGAAGAGGTGATGATGGGATCGTTCATCAGGCAGGGAACGGAAGTCAGCACGGCCGGCATGGCATCCATCGAACGGTATCCGTTGGCAAAAGCATTGGTAAACACCAGGGCATGTTGCGCCAACGAATCCAGAAAGGGCGTATAACCCGGATAGTCATTCTGAAAACCCACATACTCTTTGGAAAAGCTTTCCAGTAACAAGATCACGATGTTCCTTGGCTTAAAAACTTCATCCGGCCTGCCGGTTTTCACTACCCGGTAATACTCCGGCAGTTCTTCCGGGGGGAAATAAGTCCTGAGCGGGATACTTTCGCGTCCTGCTGTCTTTAAGAGGGTAAAAGGCGTATTTAACACAATCGGAGACAGTCTTGCACTGGTGAAAGCGCTGGCATGCATGATGGAGAGCGGCCTTCCCTGCAATCCACCCCGGCCACCGATCAGAAAAAGTCCCAGTAAAAAAATCATCATCACTAATTTGGAAGCAATGCTTTTCATGCCTTTCTCGGGAGTTGACTGAACGCGCCGGTCAATCAAACGGTCGGCTGTGCCCAAAACCAATGCGGTAAAGATGAAAGTCACGGGTACAAACCAATAATCGCCCGCAAAACGAGGGATGAGATGCCAAACATCGTGGCCGGTAAAGATGAATGAGAACACGTCGAAAGTCGAGCGTTTGAGCGTGAAATGGTAAAATACCGTGTCTGCAAGGTTGATGAACACGAGCAAGGAGTTGACTGTTACATAAAGAAACAGCACTACAGCCCGGTAGTATTTGTTGTGGCAGGCACTTCCCACCGGCAGCAGGTGCATCAGGATGATGATCAGGTTGAAGTAAATGACGACGGAAATATCGAAACGCATGCCCACTGCCATAGCTTTCAGCAGACCGGCCGTTCCTACATCCGAAAAGTGCGAAAGGTTAAAGAAGTAGAAAAACAGACGGCTCAGCGACAGTAGCAAGAGAACCAGTCCCAGCCGTTTGATTAAATCCAGCACACGGGAGACGTACGCTTTCACGAAATCTTATTTAAGGTTCTTACAGGCCTCCGCAATGCGATTGACCGCAGTTTCAATTTTATCGACGGAAGTGGCGTAGGAGATCCTGATGCACCCGGGTGCACCGAATGCCTCGCCGGGTACCAGCGCTACATGTGCTTCGTCCAGCAGGTAAAGACAAAGGTCGTTACTGTTGCTGATGGTGGTTTTGCCATTCGTCTTCCCGAAATAATCACTGATATCGGGAAAGAGGTAAAACGCCCCTTCAGGCGTATTGGTTTTAAAACCCGGAATCTCCTTCACCAGCCTGATGAGCAGGTCGCGACGTTGTTTAAAAGCGCTCACCATTTCAATCAGATCGTTCGATTCTTCAGGGCTGGCGTTCAATGCCTCGATGGCCGCCATTTGCGAAATACTGGATGCCCCCGAAGTGTATTGCCCCCGAATTTTGTTACAGGCATCGGCAATGACCTGTGGTGCTGCGATGTAGCCGATGCGCCAACCCGTCATGGCAAAGCCTTTGGAAACGCCATTCACCACAACCACCTGCTCCTTGACCTCTTCAAATGAGGCGATGCTTTCGTGCCTGCCCGAGAAAATGATCAGTTCGTAAATTTCATCCGAAATAATCAAAACATCCGGGTGAGCTTTGAAGACGGCTGCCAGGGCTTCCAGTTCTGTTTTGCTGTAAATTGAGCCTGTGGGATTGCTGGGCGAGCTGAAAATGACAGCTTTCGTTTTAGGGGTGATGGCCGCTTCAATCTGCCTCGGTTTTATCTTGAAGTTTTCCTCAATTCCTGCATTGATAAAAACCGGTTCACCGTCAGCCATTTTAACCATTTCGGGATAGGAAACCCAGTAGGGAGCAGGAACAATGACTTCGTCACCCTTGTTCAAAATACACATGAACACATTGGCGATGGATTGCTTGGCACCATTTGACACCACAATCTGGCTGGCATTGTAGCTGAGCCCGTTGTCGCGCTTCAGCTTGCCGGCTATGGCCTGCCTGAGTTCTGGCAGCCCCGGCACAGGCGGATAATGCGTCTGGTTTGCATCAATGGCTTCTTTTGCGGCGTCTTTGACCTTTTGCGGCGTGTTGAAATCCGGCTCACCGATACTCAATGTGATCACATCAACCCCCTGTTCCCTGAGTGCACGGCTGAGGCCGGTCATCTTCAGTGTAGCCGATTCCGACATCTTGTTGATTCGCCCGGCTAAAATGCTTTTGTCCATCTGCGTTAGCTTGTTAATAAATGAAGCGGCAAATATACTGCTTTGTGAGCAAATGTTGCGGTCGAAGCCGTTCGGAAGCGTTTTTTTCAGACTTGGCGATTGTTCCAAAATAGTTCGTTATTTTGTAGCCCACAGCAAAACCTAAAAACAATGAGTAAAGTCCTGATCATAGCCACAATGATGATTCCCGCACTGCTTATCGTGTGGGTGGTTTACATTATGATGCGGCATTTTTTAAAGCAAAACCTGCGGCAAATGGAGTTTCTGAACAAAGAACAGGAACTTTTGCGGCTGCGCCTGGAAATTGACCGCAAAAACCAAAGCGATAAAGCGGGTTTGGCCATGCGTTTTCAGGCTTACGAGCGTCTGGCTTTGTTTTTGGAACGCATCAACCCGGTCAACCTGATCCCAAGGGTGATGGCTGCAGGGCGAACTGCCGGTTGGCTGCAAGCCAGTTTACTGAAAACCATCCGGGATGAGTACGAACACAATCTGTCGCAGCAGCTTTACATCAGCGATGCCTCGTGGTTACTGGTTAAGAAAGCTAAAGAAGAAGTAGCAAGTTTAGTAAACCTGGTTGCGTCAAAAGTTAAAAGTGATGACGAAGCAGCAAAATTTGCCGGTGAAATGCTGACGCTTGGTTTTGCCGCCAAAGAAAACCCCATCGAAAAGGCACTGAGCAGCCTGAAAGATGAAGTCAGGAAAGAGTTTTAACCGTTTTGAATAACAACAATTCCATACAAACCATCAGCTTTGTGGGCTCGGGTAATGTAGCTACCCTGCTGGCGGCAGCACTGCAAAAGGCAGGACTCAGAATCATGGAGGTTTTTTCCGTTCATCACGAAAATGCCCGGCGTTTTGCCGCACAATTCAACTGCAGGCATGCTGCTGCATTGCAGGAACTCGAACCGGTTGTGGATTTACTTATGATTGCCGTGCCCGATGCACGGGTTGAGGAAGTGGCGAAAAAACTTCCTGCCATGCAGGGAATTGTGGCACACACCTCCGGAATCACGGCGATGGAAGTGCTGGCAGACACGGGTAATTACGGCGTTTTTTATCCGCTGCAAACTTTCACCAAAGACAGGATAATTGATATCTCAGATGTACCTTTCTGCATTGAAGGCAACAGCGGGAAAACCGTTGAGCAACTTTTTGATTTAGCCTGCAAGATCAGCAGTTCGGTCCAGATGGTTAACTCCGGACAAAGAAAACAATTCCACCTGGCGGCTGTGCTGGTGAACAACTTCACCAACCACCTTTACGGCATGGCTTACGATTACCTGGAAAAGCAGGGGCTCGACTTTAAGTTGCTGCTGCCCCTGATCCGGGAAACAGCTGCCAAGCTTCGTGACATGGACCCCGGCCGTGCACAAACCGGCCCTGCCCGGCGTAACGATGAACCCACTTTGCAATCCCATTTGAAGATGCTGTAAAACAATCCCGTTTACGCAGATATTTACCGTCTTTTTACCCAACAAATCAAGAACAAATACCATGAGTAATTACAAAGCTTTACTGACGGAAGTTGATACTTTCATTTTTGATTACGACGGCGTAATGACTGACGGAAGGTTGATCTTGCAGCACGAAGGTAACCCCTTGCGATCGGCCAATGTAAAAGACGGCTACGTGCTGCAACTGGCCGTCAGGCTTGGCTACCGAGTGGTAATTATCTCCGGAGGCATCTCTAAATCGGTTGAGAACCGCTTCGATGCTTTGAAGATCAAAGAGGTTTTTCTGGGGGTGAAGGACAAACTGGAGGTGCTAGAAAAGTACATCGCCGAAAACAACATCGACCCTGAAAAAGTGGTGTATATGGGCGACGACATCCCCGACTTCAGGCCGATGCAAAAGGTGGGCGTGCCCTGCTGTCCTGCTGATGCCGCTGAAGAAATCAAGAATATTTCCATTTACATCTCCGACAAAAAAGGCGGCGAAGGCTGTGTGCGCGACATCATCGAGCAGGTGCTGAAAGTGCAGGGTAAATGGATGAGCGAAGAAGGATTCAGATGGTAAATGTAAACCGGTTTCAAAAAAAACTTTCAACTTTCAACTTTTAGCTTTTAACTTTCAACTTTTAACTTAACGTGATTTCATTCCTCAAACTCATCCGCTGGCCCAATTTGCTGCTGATCGTCATCAGCATGAAATTCACCTTGTTTTTTGTCGTTTATCCGGCCCTGGACCTCGACTGGTTTGAGGGGGGCATGGATTCCGGTGAGTTCACCCTGCTGGTACTGGCAACTCTTTTCCTGGCCATTGGCGGCTACCTGATCAACGACTTTTTCGACATGGATGCGGATACGGTTAACAAACCCGGTAAAAACCTGGTGGGTCGCATGTTCTCTGTCCTGACAACACAGGTACTGTACTGGGTTTTTACCGTGACTGGTGTGCTGTTGGGTGTCTGGCTTTCGTACCTGATCCATCAAATCAATTATGCGCTCATTTTTTTGGGTGTAGCCGGACTGTTGTGGTTTTATTCCGAAAAGTATCAATGCCAGCCCCTCATAGGCAATCTGGTGATCTCACTGCTCAGCGGACTTTCCTTCGGATTGGTTTGGCTGTTTGAGTTTTTTGCCCTCAGCAACAAGGCCATAACTTTTACCGCCGTACAGGCCAACTTCGGACTGGTCAACAGGCTGGTACTGATTTATATGGGCTTTGCTTTCCTGGTCAGCCTGCTGCGTGAAGTAGTCAAAGACATCGAAGATTTTAAGGGTGACGATCGTTTCGGATGCAGGACCTTTGCGGTGGTTTACGGAAAAGAAAAGGGCCGTGTGTTGGCGCTGGGGATTGCCTTCGCCGGACTGCTGGCTGCTTTCTGGTTTCAGTACTACTTTTTTACCGCCGGATTTACCATGCTGTTCGGCGCTTTCTTCGTACTTGACGGCTTTTTCGGCCTGATCATCTGGCGATTGCGGGGAGCCACCGAAACCAAAGATTACGCTCGCATCTCAACACTGATCAAAGTTTTGATGCTTGCCGGCGTGCTGACCATGGTTTTGTTTTATTTTGAGTTTTGAGAAGACCGATGCTCCTACACCTCAAGAAATACAACATCATCCTGGCTTCGGCTTCGCCGCGACGGAAACAACTGCTGGCAGAACTGGGAATTGATTTCCGTGTGGAAACCCGTACTGTGGAAGAGCACTATCCTGCCGATCTGCCTCCCGAAGAGATCGCTGTTTATCTGAGCGATCTGAAAGCCAACGCGTTCCATGTGGATGAATTGTCGGAAAACACACTGATCATCACCGCCGACACCATCGTCACGCTGGACGGACACATCCTGGGCAAACCGGCCAGCCGTACCGAAGCCATCGAAATGCTTCAGCAGCTTTCCGGACAAAAGCACCAGGTCATCACCGGGGTAACGGTACGTACCCAGCAAAAACGATCGGCTTTTTCGGTAAGTACCGATGTGTGTTTCAAGGAATTGGAGCCGGACGAAATTGAGTACTATGTTGATGAATTCAAACCCTACGACAAAGCCGGCGCTTACGGCATCCAGGAGTGGATCGGCCATGCCGCCATCGAGCGCATTGAGGGCTCTTACTTCAACGTGATGGGCTTGCCAACGCACAGACTGTACGAGGAATTGCAACGTTTTTAAACTGTCGTCCCCCTGCCCTCACTGCACAAGTTCTATTTTCAGGATTTTTATTCCCGGATTCAGCCATTGTCCTTCGGCAGGTGCCTGCTGGATTTTGCGCACCACTTCCATACCTTCGACCACCTTCCCGAAAGCGGCAAAGCCCTGCCCGTCGGGGTTGCGCCTGCCACCGTAGTCCAGCGCCGGCTGATCGCCGATGCAGATGAAAAACTCGCTGGTGGCCGTGCCCGGTTCGTTGCGGGCCATGGAAATAACGCCGTCTTTGTGGAGAATGCCCGTCATTGCCGTGGTTTCATGGGCGATGGGCGGCAGTATCTGCGGGTGGTTGTCTTCGTACAGCCCGCCTTGGATGACCTGGATTTTGATTGGGTTGTCCGGTTGGTTGTCAGGAGTTACCGTCCGGTAAAAAGTGGCACCTTTCAGACGGCCTTCTTCCACGTAACGCATGAAGTTGGCCACGGTGATGGGGGCTTTTTCGGGATAAAATTCGATGACGATCTCCCCAAGTTCCGTCTGCATCAGCACCCGGGGATGTTTATCGTCGCAGCAGCCAGCCAACAGACCGGCTAAAACGAACGGAAGGAAAAACTTCAGTGTTTTCATGGGATAAAAATAGACAAAACCGGGGAGAGTTGTGATTGGTGATTGGGGATTAGTAATTGGTGATTAGTGATTGGTGATTGGTGCTTTGTACTTTGTGTTTTGTGCTTTGTGCTTTCTTATTTGGGTTTTCGTGTCCTTTCGACCCGACTTTAGCTTGGTGAAAATCTCCCCGGAAAGCCCTGCCATCAACCGGATTTTGTAAACTGATTTGCTGGCATGGCATTGCAAATACCTCAAAATAAACCTTCCCCTTACGCTGTGCCTTACGAGGACGAGGGGGGCTTTGTAAAACGTGTGTGCTTAATCCTTAAAGTTCTTTTTAATATAAAAAACCAAAGAGCCAAAGCGGGATGAAATTGTGATGGGCAAATTCAATATTGTCAGCGGCAATAAAAGCATTCTTCAAACCAGCAATCTGTTTTTGTGATTTGTTTTTGCCGCCAATTTCAAACGTATATTTCTGATCGATGATAAAGTCACCTTTATCTGAACTGAAAACATTATGCTTTTCTTTTAACTGATTATAGAAAAAAGTTTCTCTTACCGTTCCTGTATTCACATGGGTATTCGTCAGGGAATAAATGAGGTTGGTGTCGTTCAGATAAATCTTTTCCGGTTTATTCATCCTGCTTATACCATGTGTACTGGCCTCCAGAAGCATCAGCAAATCAGCTTTGGATAAGAGATACAGGTACTTTTGTAAGGTTTCCCTACTTACCTCTATTTGTCTGCTTAATCGCAGGATGTTGGGTTTAAAAGGAGCGATCTCGGTTATGATTGACAACAATTTCTTAATATTCTGAACTGCAATAAAATTGATCTTTTCCACAGAAGGCAGGTCGGTTTCCAGAACCTGATTGACCGTTAACTTCAATTTATGGGGGAAGTCTTGTTCACTCTCCACAAAAAATGGGTAATACCCTGCCTGAAGGTATTGCTCAAACAGTTTAATTGGTTTTATTTTATTAAGAATTTCCGGAATGATCAGGTTTGCTTTTGTCAGGATGTCTTCAATTGCAAAAACCGGAAACTCAAGATCATGTTTTAGTAAAAGGTATTCCCTAAACGACAAACCCCGCATCCGGTAGTTTACAGCTCTTCTGCTCAAATCAGCTTTTGCAGTATAAATATTCAGAGCGGAGGAGCCTGTAATGATAATATTGAGACCGCTGAAATAATCATAAATATTTTTGATCTCCCTAGGCCAGTTGCTATATTTGTGAACCTCATCAATAAAAAGGAATTTTCCGCCGCGTTTCACAAACTCATCTGCAAAATCAACAAGGGAGTTTTGTGAGAAATAAATATCGTCAAGCGATACATAAATCACTTCATCCTGCAGATCAATCAGGTTTTCTTTAATATACTGAAGTAAAAACGTAGTCTTGCCTATTCCCCTGGCGCCTGTAATAATTATCAACCGGTTGTTCCAGTTTACCTTATCCCATAAATAACGCTTGAAATCCGTATTAACTTCATTTATTCTCAGTGCTGAATATTGATATAATTTTTTCATCTTGTAAAGTTCATACTGCAAAAATAATAATATTTTGCCAAATGCATCTTGCATTTTCTATTATTATTTGCAAGAAACAGTTGACACACTGCTTTGTTGTTGATGGATTTTGATACTTTGCAGGTGTTTGATTGCCGGCTGCGTCCGTTGTCCCCACAAACTACCGGAGTGCTGTTACCCACCACAAACCCGATTACAATGTGTAACTCACTGACACACAAAGTCATTACAAATTCCACGTAAGGCTGGGTTCCGTTGCGCCGTGCCCATCACAAGACAGAGCACCCCAACTCACCCCGTAAACCTTATAAACCCTATTCCCTTCATGCCATCCTAAACCACCTTCAGCCATACGAAGCCATGGGGCCCAAAGTGAAAACTCAGCCCGTCGTCGTCCACCAGAAAATCGTGGGGAAACAGCAGGGCCAGGTCGTTGTCGGGGAAGGGATTGTTCACCGTCAGCGGTTGTGGGGAAAGGTTGTTTATCACTAGTAGTTTTTCGTTATTGTAGGTGCGCAGGTACACCAGTGCACTGGATGCAGTTTCTCCTTCCCCGGTTTTTATGTTCAGAAATTCAGTGTTTCCCCGGCCGAAGGCTTTTTCGTCTTTGCGCATGTTGAGCATTGTGCTGATGAGCTCGAATACCCTGGCATGGAAATTATCCGGGTCCTTCAGGTCGGCTTCCAGTTGCTGCCAGTCGATACGGCCGCGCACCAGGAAACGGCTGTCGTCTTTACCTGTCAGTTGAATCTGTTCTTTGTAGTACGCCTCGTCGTTGAGTTTGCCGAACTCGTCTCCGTAATACACCACCGGGGTCCCCGTCAGCGTCAGCATCAGCGAATAGGCCAGGGCAATTTTGCGTTCGTCGCGCTGCATCAGTTCCGACAGGCGGGCCGAGATGCCTTCACCCACACGGAAATCCCATTCCGGTCTATGACAGTAATGCTCATGGATGAATTTGCGGTCTTCTTCCGACACGTACACCCGCTCCAGACTCAGCTCGTCGTGCACCCTTAGAAAAGTAAGCCACTGGCTTTCAGGCGGGATGTCGGGTGTAACTGCCGGACTGAGGGTGTGCTTCACCGGCCGGCCGTCTTCCATGGCAATGGCTTTGAACATCATGGGCATCAGCGGGAAATGGTAGGCTGCGTGGCATTCGTCGCCCTCACCCAGGTATTTGACCACTTCTGTGGGTTTCTGGCAGGCCTCTGCCAGCAAAAAGGTGCCCGGTTTCACCTGGTCGAGCACCGCTCTGAAAAACTTCACCACCGTGTGTGTTTT
Source organism: Bacteroidota bacterium (assembly GCA_024276895.1). GTDB lineage: Bacteria > Bacteroidota > Bacteroidia > Bacteroidales > F082 > B6-G9. The sequence continues at coordinate 5,848 of JAJRWG010000151.1, read as the reverse complement.
GGGCAGATTCTCGCAAACAGTGCCTTCTTCTTTCCAAAGGTAGGGAATGGCATCGGCACGGAAACCGTCCACGCCCATCCGCTGCCAGTACAACAGGTTGCGGCTCATGGCCAGCAGCACCTCCGGATTTTTGTAGTTCAGGTCGGGCTGGAAGCTGAAAAAGCGGTGGAAATAGTACCAGTCGCCCAGGGGCTCCCAGTTGCTGTCTTCAATGCCTTTGAAAAGCAGCCGCGCCTCGCCATAGAGGGAGGTGTCCTTACTCCAGATGTAGTAGTCGCGGTAAGGATTGTCTTCCGACTTACAGGCTTCCCGAAACCAGGGATGCTGATCGGAAGAATGGTTGATGGCGATGTCGAAAATTACCCGGATACCCCTTTGGTGAGCTTCCTGAAGAAAACTGCCGGAGACGGCTTGCTGCTGTTCGCGGCTTGCATCTTCGGAAAGTCCCAGCAACGAAGGCCGGATACGGTCGTAGTTTTTAATGTCGAAGCCCGCATCACGCATGGGCGAATCCAGGATGGGAAGCAGCCACAGACAACTCACGCCCAGTCCCTGCAGGTAGTCCAGCTTGTCGGCAAGTCCGTTGAAATCTTCGTTGAACAGGTCCACGTACAGGGCGTAAACAATGGCATCTTTGTACCAATCCTTTACGTCCTCTTCCCTTCGGGGATAGATTTCCAGGTCTTTCAAAAAGCTTTCCAGCCTGTCGGTTCCCGCCTCCGGGTAAAGTTCGTTCCAGTATTTTTTCAGTAGGGTAGTGTTGTCCATCGCATTCTTGCCTGAATGACAAAACTACTGAAAAGCGAAGGAAACCAAGCATGGGGCTTAACCGCTTCGGCGAAATAATCTTCCGGCGGCATCCGGCATCAGGCTGCTGCATGAATTCAAACGATTGCAGGAAATTTCCCTAAGGACGAAGGTTCTCAGAAATACGGCATAATTCTTTCCCCTTTTTCAAAGGGGGTCGCCGGGATTCCAATAACTTTTCTGCCTGCACAAAAAATTTGTGGTATTTTTGAGATTAAAAATCAAGTCGTAAAATCCAGTTTGATGAAGTCAGGAAAACTACTTTTAATTGCTTTTATTTTTGTTTGTTTTAGCAATCTGAACGCGCAGAAGATCAGTCTGGAACGCATTGACCCGCCCTTCTGGTGGGCAGGCATGGTCCACGGACAGTTGCAATTGATGGTACACGGTGAACAGATCTCAACCACCCACCCCGTGATCGATTACCCCGGTATAAAACTCACGCAGGTAATCACGGTGGAAAGCCCCAACTACCTGTTCCTCAACCTGCAGCTTTCCGACACGGTTCAGGCAGGAAAGTTCGTCATCGACTTTTATAAAAAGAAAAGGAAAGCGGCATCCTACACCTACGAACTCAAAACCCGTGACCGCAGACCCGGCCGGCATGCGGGTTTCGACAATTCAGACGTGATCTACCTGCTGATGCCCGACCGTTTTGCCAACGGCGACACCGCCAACGACAATGCACCGGGCATGCTGGAACAAGCCGACCACAACAATCCGTTGGGACGGCACGGCGGCGACATCCGTGGGATTGCAGACCATCTGGATTACCTTTCGGATTTGGGCGTGACGGCTCTCTGGATCAATCCCCTTCTGGAAAACAACATGCCGAAACAGTCCTACCACGGCTACGCCATCACCGATTACTACCGGATCGATCCCCGTTTCGGCACCAACGACGATTACAAAAGACTGGTGGAAACCGCCCACAAAAAAGGCCTGAAAATCATCCAGGACATGGTGGCCAACCACTGCGGGACGGGCTACTACTGGAACAACGACCTGCCGTCGACGGACTGGTACAACCAGTGGCCTGAATTTACCCGATCCAACTACCGCGTGGCCGTGCAGTCGGACCCCAACGCATCGCCAGCGGATCACGACAAAATGGTCAAAGGCTGGTTCGATTACAGTATGGCCGACCTCAACCAGCACAACCCCCTGCTGGCGGAATTCCTCATCCAGAACACCATCTGGTGGATCGAGTACAGCGGTATTGACGGCATCCGCCAGGACACCTACCCTTACCCGTACAAAGATTTCATGGCCCGGTGGATGCAACGCATCCTCAAAGAGTATCCTGACTTCAATGTGGTGGGTGAAGTGTGGCTCGACTACCCGGCGGTGACGGCTTACTGGCTGGACAACACCACCAATGCTGATGGTTACAGATCGTACCTGACCAACGTCTTTGATTTTCCGCTGGCCACGGCCATCGCGCGTGCTTTCAACGAGCCGGAGGGCTGGTCCACAGGCATGATGCGCCTGTACGAACTGCAGTCGCAAGACTTTCTCTACAGCGATCCCATGCGGCTGGTCACCTTTGCCGATAACCACGACGGCGACCGCTTTTTTACAAAGATGCAGGAGGACTTCCGCAGGTTCACTATGGGCATGATATTCCTGATGACCACCCGCGGCATCCCGCAGCTTTACTACGGAGGAGAAATACTGATGACGGGTAAAGAGCATGAAGGCCACGGTTACATTCGTAAGGACTTCCCCGGCGGCTGGCCCGGCGACACCCGCAACGCTTTTACAGAAGAAGGCCGCACCGAGGAACAGCAGGAGGCCTTTGCTTTCATGAGGCGCCTGCTCCAGTGGCGCAAGAGCAGCAAGGCCGTGCAATACGGCAAGCTGGTGCAGTACCTGCCCGAGAACGGTGTTTACGTTTATTTCCGGCACTTTGAAGGGGAGACGGTGATGGTGGTGCTGAACAACCTGCAGCAAAACCGGGAAATCGACCTGAGCCGCTTTGCCTCCGATCTGGAAGGCTACACCCGGGGCAGGAGCGTGCTGACAAGACAGTCGTTCGAAAAGCTGGATAAACTTTACATTCCCGCCAAATCGGGACTGGTGATTGAGTTGGAGAAGTGATTTTTCACGCAAAGGCGCGAAGACGCAAAGCTGCCGCAAAAGAAAAATGTTTTACAAACTATTTGCTTGGCGACTTAGCGTCTTGGCGAGTTGAAAATATTTTTAGAAAAATGAAATTAAAAACAATTACAATCCTGGTTTTAGTTCTGCTGACCCGGAGCCTGCAGGCACAGGTGGCCTGGCTGGTGCCGGAGAATCCGCCGGTGGATGCGGAAGTGACCCTGGTTTACGATGCCAACAAAGGCAACGGAGCGCTGGCAGACTACGACGGCACGGTGTACCTCCACACGGGCATCATCACTGACAAAAGCCTGGACGGCGGCGACTGGAAGCATGTGGTGGACAACTGGGGAAAGGCCGATGAACGGGTGAAAATGACGGCTAAAGGCGACGGCCTGTACGAGTTTAAGTTCGTTATCCGCGATTTTTACGGGCTGCGTCCCGAAGAACAGGCAAGGCAGGTGGCTTTCGTTTTTCGCAGCGAAGACGGCTCCAGGGTAGGAAAAACAGCCACCAACGAAGATATCTTCATCCCCGTCAACGGATGGAAGCCGCCCGAGAAACAGCAGGTGCACTATCTTTATGAAAGCCGCAAATACCTGTCCGATTCCCTGCACGGAAACCAGCTGGACATCCGCACTACCCACGGCACGGTACGCATCACACCCTTCACCGACCGAATCATCCGCATCATCCATTTTCCCGGTGACAGGAAGCAAAAAGACTCTTCCGATGCGGTCATCCTGAAACCCGCACGCCTGCACGTTTTCATCGAGGTGAGCGACAATTGGGTGAAGTACCGCACCGACAGCGTGGAAGTGGCTTTTCACAAAGATCCTTTTTACGCAGCTTTCGTTTACCACGGCGACACCATTCTCAGGGAAGAAAAGGGCTACTTCCAGCGCAGCGACAACAACGGCCTGCGATTTAAGCTGGACCCCAAAGAAAAAATTTACGGACTGGGCGAACGCGCCAACGCTTTCGATCTGAAAGGCAGCCGCTACAATTTGTACAACCGTCCCAAATACGGTTACGAAATCGGTGCCAAAAACCTCAACTACTCCATCCCGCTGGTGGTTTCCTCCAAAAAATACCTGCTGTTTTTCGACAATCCCCAAAAGGGCTATGCCGACGTGGGAGAAACCGATGCGGATGTTCTGGAGTGGGGCGCCATCGGCGGGTTGATGAAATATTTTGTCATTGCCGGAAACAGTTTCAAGTCGCTGGCCATGGACTACAGCCTGCTCACCGGCCGTCAGCCCATGCCACCACGCTGGGCACTGGGCAACCTGATGTCGCGCATGGGCTACCGCAACCAGGCCGAAACCGATTCCATCGTGGAACTGATGCTTGGCCAGGGCTTTCCCGTGGATGCCGTCATCCTTGATTTTTACTGGTTTGGCGACAGCATCAAAGGTACCATGGGCCGGCTCAAATGGTACAAGCCCGCCTGGCCGGATCCCGAAAAAATGATCGCTAACTTTAAAGAGGAAGGCGTCAAAACCATCCTCATCACCGAACCTTACATCCTCGACACGCTGGCAAATTTCAAAATTGCCGATAGTCTGGGCATCCTGGCCACCGACAGCCTTGGCAACACTTACGTCAACAAAGAGTTTTACTTCGGCCACGGCGCCCTGCTGGACATTTTCAAGCCAGCAGCCCGGGACTGGTTCTGGCAACAATACCAAAAGCAAATCAAAATCGGTGTGGCGGGCTGGTGGGGCGACCTGGGAGAGCCAGAAAACCATCCCTCCGACCAGGTGCATGTTAACGGCATGGCCGACGAAGTGCACAATATTTACGGCCACTACTGGGACAAGATGCTGTTCGAGAAGTACCGGAAATACTACCCGCAAACGCGGCTGTTCAACCTTAACCGTTCAGGCTATGCCGGTTCTCAGCGCTTTGCCGTTTACCCGTGGACAGGCGATGTTTCCCGCTCCTGGGGAGGCCTGCAGGCCCAACTGCCGCTGATGCTGCATATGGGACTTTGCGGACTACCCTTCATCCATTCTGATGCCGGCGGTTTCGCCCAGGGCATCAAAGACGACGAACTCTACACCCGCTGGCTGCAAATGGCCTGCTTCTCCCCCATCCTGCGCCCCCACGGCTCCGACATCCCCTCCGAACCGGTGTACTTCAGCAGCTATACACAGGAGATTGTCCGGCATTTCATGCGCCTGCGTTACCGCCTGTTGCCCTACATTTACACGGCAGCCACCCAGGCCCACCTGCGCGGCTTCCCCATCGTCAGGCCCTTGTTTTTTGAGTTTCCGGAGGACACGGTGACCTACGGTATCAGCAGCGAATACTTTTTCGGCGGCAGCCTGCTGGTTACACCCGTTGTGGAACCGGGTATCGAAAGCATGCGGATTTACCTTCCGGAGAGCACTGACTGGTACGATTTCTGGCAATTCGGAAAGCAGGAAGGTGGTCAATGGGTTGAAAAGCCAGTCCAACTCGAAACCATTCCCGTGTTTGTAAAGGCAGGCAGTTTTATTCCCTTTGTCAAACCCGTCCGCAGCACCGACTACTACAGTTCCCAGACCATGACCATTCGGTATTTCCCGGGAGCCGTCGGCGACACCAGCACAAGCAGTATTTTTGAGGACGACGGCAAAACATTCGGAACAATCGGCCATGGAGAGTTCGAAATGATCGTCATTTCGGCCACACAAACCGACAGTAAAACACTGCACTTTGCCATGGCGAAAGACGGATGGGACTACGAAGGGATGCCATTGACACGGGTCATCAAACTGGAAATCGTTGGCAGGCAGGCAGGTGTTAAACGGAGCATCACCATCAACGGCGAAAAAGTGCGAAAGAAAAAGGAAATTGATAAATTTGAAGGCTACTACTTCGATAAACCGGGAATGCTTGTCATTGATTTTAACTGGAACGGCAGCCCGCTGACAATTGACATTGTTGAAAAGTA